>CAMYLL010000362.1 GCA_947259235.1 uncultured Pseudodesulfovibrio sp.
CCTACCGAAAGCTGGCGATCAAGTTTCATCCCGACAGCAATCGGGCGGATGAGAACGCGGTCGAAAAGTTCAAGGAAGCGACCGAGGCTTACGAGGTCCTCAGTGATGCCGAGAAACGTGCGACCTATGACCGCTTTGGTCACGAAGGTGTAAGCGGTAACGGTTTCTCGGGATTCTCGAACAGCGAGGATATCTTCGGGGCGTTCAGCGACATCTTTGGCGAGGTTTTCGGTTTTTCATCGGCAGGCAGGGGCGGGGGCAACCGTCCCCGGCCCGGTGCCGACCTGCGGTATAACCTTGATATTTCCTTCAGGGACGCCGCCAAGGGCGCTGAGATCGACATCAAGATTCCCGTTGAGCAGCACTGCGAAGCCTGCGAGGGCTCTGGTGCGGCTCCTGGCACTCAGCCGCAGACGTGTTCCCAGTGCGGCGGATCGGGAACCATGCAGCAATCCCAGGGATTCTTCAGGATTTCGGTCACCTGTCCGCAATGCCGTGGCGCCGGAGCGGTGATCACCGATCCCGGAGTGCATGGGGCGCGGGACTGTCATCAAGGACAAGGATCTCAAGGTCCGCATTCCCGCCGGGGTGGACAACAACTCCCGCCTGCGCCTGCGCGGCGAGGGCGAGGCCGGCTCCCATGGCGGACCTCCCGGCGATTTGTACGTGGTCATCCGCGTCGAGCCCGACACCATGTTCGAGCGGCAGGGGCAGAACCTGATCATCGGACGGGAGATTTCCTTTGTCGAGGCCGCTCTGGGGCATCGGCTCGAGGTTCCCACTCTTGACGATCCGGTCAACCTCGACATTCCCAAGGGTACACAAAGCGGCGAGGTTTTCCGTCTGCGCGGCCTGGGACTCCCGCATCCGGGCAGTACCCATCAGGGCGATCTGCTGGTGGAAGTCAGGGTCAAGACCCCGACCAAGCTGAACAAGCGCCAGGAAGAGCTGTTGCGCGAGTTCTCAGCCATAGAGGCCAAGAAGCTGGCGACCAAGGCCAAGGATTTCTTCAAGAAAGCCAAAGACAAGGTTATGGGTGAGTAGCATGTCCGACGGATTCTCCCACATGGACGGTGACGGCAACGCGCGCATGGTCGATGTCTCTGCCAAGGACGACAGCTTGCGTAGGGCTGTTGTTCGTTGTGTAGTGCGCCTCGCGCCCGAGACACTGAACCTGCTCATGCAGAACGCCCTGCCCAAGGGAGATGTGTTGACCACGGCCAAGGTCGCCGGAATCCTGGCAGCCAAGCGGACGGCGGACATGATTCCCATGTGCCATCCGCTGCCCATCAGTCATGTGGACATTCGTTTCACCGTGCAGCAGGCCGCATCAACCATCGAGATTGAAGCCGAGGTGCGGACCACCTACAAGACCGGTGTGGAGATGGAGGCACTGGTCGCCGCCCAGATAGCGGCCGCCACCATCTATGACATGTGCAAGGCCGTTCAGAAGGACATCGTCATCGACAACTGCCGTCTTGTTTTCAAGAGCGGCGGCAAGAGCGGAACCTTTTCGGCTGAGTGATTTTACGGCATCGACAATATAGCCGCTGTCCCATTACGGGGCAGCGGCTTTTTCTTTTTCGGTTGTTCGGAATGCTACCAGACAGAGCGTGTCTGCACACCAGCCTCGGCCATGGTTTTTTTCAAATCTGTGATGGTGTATTCGCCGTAGTGGACGATGGAGGCGATGAGGGCGGCGGTGGCGCGTCCCTTGGTCACGGCGTCCACCATGTGCTGGGGTGTGCCTGCGCCGCCGGAAGCGATGACGGGAATGGTGACGGACTCGGCGACCAGCCGGGTCAGCTCAAGGTCGTAGCCTTCCTTGGTGCCGTCGGCGTCGATGGAGTTGAGACATATCTCTCCCGCGCCGAGGGCTTCTCCGGTCTTCGCCCATTCTATGGCGTCCATGCCCATATACTTGCGACCGCCGTGGATGACGATCTCGAACCCCGAGGGGATGGTCTCGGATTTTTCAACACGTTTGACGTCCATGCCCAGGACTATGCACTGCGAGCCGAAACGGGCCGCGCCTTCACTGATGATGTCCGGGTTCTTGACCGCGCCGGAGTTGACCGAGACTTTCTCCGCTCCGGCCACAAGCACGTCGCGCATGTCGTCGATGGTATTGATGCCGCCGCCGACGGAAAAGGGGATGAATATCTGGGAGGCCACCTTTTCCACCACGTCGAGGAAGATGCCGCGGGCCTCGTGTGAGGCGGTAATATCGTAGAAGACGATTTCGTCGGCGCCTTCCTCGTAGTATTTTCTGGCCGTTTCCACGGGATCGCCGATGTCCACGTTTCCTTCAAACTTGATGCCCTTGGTCAGCCGCCCGTTGCGGACGTCGAGACAGGGGATGACGCGTTTACTCAGCATCGGCGGCCTCCTGACAATATGCGTAGAAGTTCTTGAGGAGCTTGAGACCGGGACGTCCGCTTTTCTCGGGGTGGAACTGCACGGCCCAGAGACCGGTGCGTCCATGAACCGAGCAGAAGTCGATGCCGTAGTGGGTCGTGCCGATGATGAATTCATCGCTGGGCGCGGGGTAGTAGCTGTGCACGAAATAGAAGTCCGCGTCGGGATCGATTCCGGCGAAGAGTTCGCACTCGCTCTTGAGCTCCACCTGATTCCAGCCCATGTGCGGGACGCGGATGGGCACGTTCTCGTGATCCGTCCAGGACGGGTTGAAGAGTCTGCATTCACCGGGGATGACCTTCAGGGCCTTGGTGTCGTTTTCCTCGCTGTAGTCCAGGAGGATCTGACAGCCGACGCAGATGCCCAGCACGGGCTTCTTCTGCCAGATGAGTCCCTTGATGACGTCGTCGAGTCCGGCGGAGTGCAGCTCGTCCATGGCCTGGCCCGCAGCGCCGACGCCAGGGAAGATAATGCCCTGGGCGTTGTTTAGCTTGTCCGGATCGTTGGTGATCTCATTGGGTATTCCCAGATGTTCGAGCGCCCTGTGGACACTGGTCTGGTTTCCCGCCTTGTAGTCGAATATGGCGAGCATGCATCTTCCTCCCATGGATTTCATTCAATACAGCGACTAGTAAAAAACGGTCAGGAAAACAAGGGGTTTTTTTGGTTTTTCAATTATGTAGATTGCACGGTCGTGTTTACAAAAATGTTTAATTTAATG
>CAMYLL010000363.1 GCA_947259235.1 uncultured Pseudodesulfovibrio sp.
TGTTGTTTTATTTGCCAATTTTACGTTCGGAGAGTTTTACATATGGCAATGATCGACGTGCAGAAGCTGCATAAATGGTATGGTGATTTTCACGTACTCCAAGGAATCACCGAGTCGGTGGACAAGGGAGAGGTCTTGGTCATCTGTGGCCCGTCCGGGTCCGGCAAGTCCACTTTCATCCGCTGTATCAACCGGTTGGAGGAGTATCAGAAGGGGCAGATCCTCTTCGATGGCAAGGACATCCTGGATAAGGATGTCAACATAAACAGCCTCCGTGCCGAAATCGGCATCGTCTTCCAGCAATTCAATCTCTATCCCCACCTCTCCGTTCTCAAAAACGTCACCCTGGCTCCGATCAAGGTCAAGAATGTGCCCAAGGAAGAGGCCGAAGAGGTCGCTCTTTCCCTGCTGGAGCGCGTCGGCATCCATGATCAGGCCCATAAATATCCGGCCGAGCTCTCCGGCGGCCAACAGCAGCGGGTTGCCATCGCCCGTTCCCTGGCCATGCGGCCCAAGGTCATGCTCTTTGACGAGCCCACCTCGGCCCTGGACCCGGAAATGATCAACGAGGTTCTCAACGTCATGAAGGATCTGGCCCGGGAGGGCATGACCATGCTCTGCGTCACCCACGAGATGGGGTTTGCCCGCGAAGTGTGCGACCGCGTCCTCTTCATGGACGGCGGTGTGGTGGTGGAGCAGGCTCCCCCGGATGAATTCTTCAAGAATCCCCAGAATGAGCGTACAAAGAACTTCCTTAAGGAAATTCTTTAGCAGTGGTATATACCTGTAAAAATCTCAAGAGAGGAGGCAGTATGAAACGTTTGATTATCGTTTTGGCTCTGGTTCTGTCGTTCGTCTTCGGCATTGCCGCAGCGAACGCGGGCAAAATCGAGGATGTCAAAGCCAAGGGCGTGCTCGTCTGCGGCGTCAAGGATTCCGTCAACCTGTTCGGCTTCGTTGATGCCGACACCAAGGAACTGGTCGGTTTCGACATCGATGTGTGCAAGTACATCGCTGGCAAGCTTGGCGTGAAGCCCGAGTTCAAGGTCGTCACTTCCAAGAACCGCATCCCGATGCTGGTTCAGGGTTCCGTTGACCTGCTGGCCGCCACCATGACTCACAAGTTCTCCCGTGACGAGCAGATCGACTTCTCCATCACCTACTTCATGGATGGCCAGAAGCTCCTGGTCGAAAAGGGCTCGGGTATCATGTCCACCGATGATCTGGCCAACAAGAAGGTCGGCACAGTCAAGGGTTCCACCTCCGAGAAGAACATCATCGCCGCCCAGCCCGCCGCCCAGGTTATCTCCTACGACGAGTACCCGCAGGCGTTCATGGCTCTCAAGCAGGGCAAGGTCAAGGCCGTCACCACCGACTCCGGCATCCTGGCCGGTCTCAAGGCTGGCGACGACAATCCGGACAACTGGGAAATCGTCGGCGCCTTCTTCTCTTCCGAGCCTTACGGCCTCGGCGTCCCCCAGGACGACTCCGCCTTCCGCGATTTCGTCAACAAGTCCCTCAACGAGATGTGGCTCGACGGTACCTACCAGCAGCTCTTCAAGAAGTGGATGGGTTACGACCTGCCCGCCGGCTGGCAGATCGAACTGTGGCCCATGTAGTATCGGTATAGACCGTATCACCGGGAGCGCCTTTGCGCTCCCGGTTTCCCTTGTTTTCCTGACCCTTAACCGACGGATAGCGCCTTGGCTTACAATTTCAATTGGGACATAATGCTCTCTGGCGAACCGGCCCAGTGGATGTGGGAAGGATTTGTCACGACGATGCAGATCTCGACCATATCCTTGTTCTGCGCCATGCTGCTTGGCATCGTCATCTGTGTTTTCAGGATGACGCCGTTCAAGATATTGCAGTGGTTCAGCCTTGCATATACCGAGTTTTTCAGAAATACGCCGCTCCTTGTGCAAATATTTTTCTGGTATAATGCATCGCATTTCGTCATCCCGGAAGGCATCAACGACTGGATGAACGATCTCTACTATTGGTTCCCCGGTCCCTTTACAATGTTCGGGCATGAATTCGTGGGCCAGTGGATGCTTTTCAACGTCGAATTCATCTGCGGCGTCATCGCCCTGACCGTCTACACCTCGGCCTTCATCGCCGAGGAGATCAGAGCGGGCATCTTCTCCATTCCCAAGACGCAGCTTGAAGCGTCGCGCGCCGTCGGCCTTTCCTTCATGCAGGCCTATCGGTTCGTCATCCTGCCCCAGGCGCTGCGCATCGTCATTCCGCCGCTTATTTCCCAGGCGCTCAATTTGATCAAGAACTCGTCGCTGTGCATGGTCATCGGCGTCACCGAACTGATGTTTATGGCAAGCCAGGTGGAGTCCTACCATGGCGCGCCATTCGAGGCATTTTCCGCCGCCCTGCTTATATACCTGGTGATCTCGCTCTTCGTGTCCTTCTGCATCACCATGTACAACAAGCACTTCATGATTCAGGTCAGGTATTAGGGGAGGCCGGTAATGCATTGGGACGTAGTATTCGACAACTTCGATTATTTTCTCTGGGGGGCCGCCAAGGTTGACGGGGTTTTCCCCTTCATCCACGACATCGGCGGACTGGCCGCCGGTATCTTCCTGGCGTTCTTCGGAATTCTGGGCGCGTTCTGGATCGGCCTTGCCGCCGGGCTCATGCGCCTGTCCAAGAAATGGTGGATCAAGTATCCGGGTGTCTTTTATATTGAAATGATTCGCGGCATGCCGCTGCTGCTGCTCATCTTCTGGTTCTTCTTCCTGGCGCCGGTCCTGATCGGGGAGTCGCTGCCCGCGTTCTCCACCACTCTGGCCTGTTTCATTATCTTTACCGGCGCTTATATCGGCGAGATCGTGCGTGCGGGTGTTCTGGCCTTGCCCTCGGGACAGATGGAGGCTGCACGCGGTTCGGGCTTGTCCCACTACCAGGCCATGCGCTTTGTCATTTTGCCCCAGGCTCTGCGCAACATGATTCCGTCTTTCGTGAACCAGTTCGTCTCCCTGACCAAGGATACCTCCCTGGCATCGGTCATCGGCGTCAACGAGCTGACCCGAACCGGCGTGCAGGTGGACAATCGCGAACTGGTTGCATCCTTTGAGATATGGATCACCATAGCCGCGCTGTATTTCCTGGTCTGTTTCGT
>CAMYLL010000364.1 GCA_947259235.1 uncultured Pseudodesulfovibrio sp.
TGTGACCGACCATGTTTTCGGTCACGAACACGGGGATGAACTTGCGGCCATTGTGGACAGCGAAAGTCATACCAACCATCTCAGGGATGATCGTGGAACGGCGGGACCAGGTCTTGATCACGCGGCGATCCTGATTTTCGGCAGCCACTTCGACTTTCTTTATAAGGTGTCCGTCCAGGAACGGGCCCTTCTTAAGAGATCTAGGCATTCTATTATACTCCTACTTCTGTCCGCGGCGTTTGACGAGAAGCTTCGAGGAAGCTTTCTTCTTGTTACGGGTCTTGTAACCCTTGGCCGGGACACCCCACGGGGACACGGGATGACGTCCACCGGAGCTGCGGCCCTCACCACCACCGAGCGGATGGTCGACCGGGTTCATGGCCACACCACGGACCTTGGGACGATTGCCAAGCCAGCGACTGCGGCCGGCCTTGCCGATCTTCACGGTCTCGTGGTGGATATTGCCAACCTGTCCGACGGTGGCGCAGCAGGCAGCCAGGACCTTGCGAACCTCGCCGGAGGGCATACGCAGCAGAGCGTATTTGCCTTCCTTGGCGATAAGCTGGGCATAGGTGCCTGCGGCGCGGCAGAACTGGCCGCCCTTTCCGGGATGCAGCTCAATGTTGTGCACGATGGTACCGGTGGGAACCAGGGTGAGCTGCATGGCGTTGCCGGGCTTGATGTCTGCGCCTTCGCCAGCCAGGATGGTGTCACCCTGATTGAGGCCGACAGGAGCCAGGATATAGCGTTTTTCGCCATCCGCATAGTGCAGGAGAGCGATGCGCGCGCTGCGGTTCGGATCGTACTCGATCTCGGCAACCTTGGCCGGAACGCCAAGCTTGTTGCGCTTGAAATCAACGATACGGTACAGCGTCTTGTGACCTCCGCCACGGCGACGGGCGGTGATACGACCATTGTTATTGCGACCGGCCTTCTTGGTCAGGCCTTTGGTCAGCGACTTCTCGGGAGTGGTCCGGGTGATCTCGGCAAAGTCGGAGATCGTCTGGAACCGGCGGCCCGGAGAAGTAGGCTTCAGCTTACGGGTTGCCATGAGTTACACTCCCTCGAAGATTTCGATCTTATCGCCAGCGGCGAGCTTCACGTAGGCCTTCTTGTAACCGGAGATACGACCGGTGACACGACCGAAACGCTTGCGCGGCATGGCTTGTTTTCTGACAATGTTCACGGACTCGACTTTGACGTCGAAGGCTGCCTCGACGGCCTTCTTCACCTCGATCTTGTTGGAATCGGGGTGGACGTAAAAAGAGACGTGATTGGACTGCTCCTTGGTCTCGTTGGCCTTCTCGGAGACAACGGGCTTGAGCAAAATCTTGGAATAATCCATGACTATTTCAACCTCTCTTGAACGTCTTGGGCGGCGGCCTCGAGCATTACCAGCTCAGGGTACAGCAGCACGTCGTAAACATTCAGCTTGTCAGCCTCGATGACCTTGATGCCGGGCAGGTTCCTGGCGGACATGGCCAGGGTCAGGTCGGTGCCCTTGGAAACGATCAGGGTCTTTCCCAGGCCGAGCTTATCAACAACAGCCGCAAAGGCCTTGGTCTTGATCTCAGCGAGATCAATGGACTTGACCACCGTCATCTTGTCTTCAGCGACACGGGAGGACAGGGCCATCTGCAGGGCCAGCTTGCGGATCTTCTTGTTCACCTTGAACGAGTAGTCGCGGGGCTGCGGTCCAAAGGTGGCCGCACCGCCGCGCCACAGGGGCGAACGGGTGGAACCGGCGCGAGCACGTCCGGTGCCCTTCTGGCGCCACGGCTTGCGTCCGCCGCCGTGCTTGAGGGCACGGTTCTTGGTGGCGTGATTGCCGCCGCGCTTGGCAGCGCGCTGAGCGCGGACCACCAAGTTGAGGATCTCGGGCTGAATCTCAACCTCGAAGACCTCAGGGGCCAGCTCTATGTCGCCCACTTTCTGATTATTCTGATCTACAACTTGTAATTTTGCCATGATGTATACCTCTAGCTCGGCTAACCGTTCTTGCGGATCATCACGAAGCCATTGTTGGGTCCGGGCACCTGGCCCTTCACCACGAGGACGTTGTCCTCGGCTCTGACTTCGACGATTTCCACGTTGCTCAAGGTCACGCGAGCGTTACCCATCTGTCCGGGCATCTTCTTGCCCTTCCAGACGCGGCCGGGGAAGGTGGCGTTACCGACGGAGCCGGGAACGCGGTGAACCTTCTCTGCACCATGGGAAGCGCGGGAGCCGGAGAAGTTATGACGCTTCATGACACCCTGGAAACCTTTACCCTTGCTGGTACCGGTAACCTTGACCTTTTCACCTGCCGAGAAAATATCGACGGTGATCTCCTGGCCAAGTTCGTATCCGTCAATGCCCTCGAGGGGAAAGTCCTTGAGGTGACGGTACAGCTCCTTGCCAGCCTTGGCCATGTGGCCTTTCATGGGCTTGTTAACCTTGCGTTCGGCGATGGCGTCATAGCCGAGCTGCAAGGCGTTGTAGCCTTCCTTATCCTGCGTTTTGATCTGCATGACCGGGCAGGGACCAGCTTCGATAACGGTGACACAACAAACGGTGCCATCGTCCTTGAAGATACGGGTCATTCCCAGTTTCTTGCCGAGTATTCCAAGCTTCTTAGGCATAATGACTACTCCTAGAGCTTGATTTCGACGTCCACACCGGCGGGCAGCGAGAGCTTGCCCAGGGCGTCGACGGTCTGCTGTGTGGGTTCCAGAATGTCCAGAAGGCGCTTGTGAATGCGGATTTCGAACTGCTCACGAGACTTTTTGTCAACGTGGACAGACTTCTGGACGGTATTACGATGAATGTCGGTGGGCAACGGCACGGGGCCGGCAATAGCCGCACCGGTATTCCGGGCAGTGTCGACGATCTCGTTCACTGCCTTGTCAAGAATACGGTAATCGTATGATCTCAGTTTGATTCTGATGCGATCGCTCGCCATCGAAGCAGCCATAGTGCTTTCTCCTCAAAGGATTTATCTTCGCCAGCGCCCAAAAAACAGAGCGCACAATTTCGAAGCGGTCGGGTTGTTTACTCTCAACACGACGCTTCTGTCAAGCGAAGGGAAAATCCCGGCTCGTCGTTAATCTTTCTTGGTCATCAATTCTTCAGCCAAGCTGTTCGGCACCTTC
>CAMYLL010000365.1 GCA_947259235.1 uncultured Pseudodesulfovibrio sp.
GGCCTCTTTCATGAACGCATCGTAGAAGACAAGGCAGCACCCGCCGAGAACCAGGGTCAGCGAGGCTCCCACCACCCGATCCAGCTTCATTTTTAAAAAAATTGCCGAGAGCAGGGTCACTGTTACCGGGTAGAAATAAAGGATCAGGGCAGTGGTCGATGCCGGGATGGTCTTGAGGGCGGCGACAAAGCAGGACGTCTGCAGCCAGTACACCACCAGACCGAGAAAGGCGCACCGTGCAAGGCCGATGCGGGAGATGCGAAGAAGGGAGCGATCACGCACGAGCATGATCGAACCGAGAATGGCGGCGGCGTAGGTGAAGCGATACTGCATCATTTCTCCGCCGGAAAGGCCGAGATCATAGCCCAGCTTGACCAGGATCGCCAAGGCTCCGAAAGCCGTGGCCGAAATGACGGAAAAGATGAGTCCCTGGAGCATGGCGTCTGTCTCGTGCGGTGGTTTGGGAAATGTGAGTAATTACGATAGATTTTTGGTTAGACAAGCCGTTTCATGTAGGCCAGATATTCCTGGTTTCCCTTGGGTCCCAGAATGCGCGAAGGCACCACGCCTGCCACTGTCAACCCCAGCTCGTCGCGGCAAAATGCGGTGACCATGTCCACGGCCTGTTGTCTGAGGTCCGGGTTGCGCACCACGCCTTTGTCCGTCTGCCCGGGGCCCACTTCGAACTGTGGCTTGATAAGTACGACCAGTTCGCCGTCCGGCTTCAGGAACTGCAGACACGCGGGAAGTATCTTGGTCAGCGAGATGAAGGAGACATCGGCGACTATGACGTCCACCGGCTCGGGGAGGAGGTCCGGCTCGGCATGGCGAACGTTGGTGCGTTCGAGGTTGACGACGCGTTCGTCCTGTCTGAGCTTTTCGTGCAGCTGTCCATAGCCCACGTCGGCTGCATAAACGCGGATTGCGCCTTCCTGAAGCATGCAGTCGGTGAATCCGCCGGTGGACGCCCCTGCGTCCAGGGCGACCTTTCCCGTGAAGTCGATGCCGAACTCCTCGATGGCCGTCAGGATCTTGTAGGCCCCCCGCGACACGAAACGGTCGTCGTCGGGCACAACGAACACGGTGTCCTCGTCGAACTGTTGGCCCGGCTTTGCCACGGGGACCTTCTGGCCCCGGTCCATGGAGTGGACCTTGCCAGCCATGATCAGCCGTTTGGCCTTTTCGCGGCTTTCCACGAGGCCCGAGCTGGCCAGAAGGTGGTCCGCGCGTTGTTTTTTCGGCATGGCTCTTGAGGCTACTTTTTCTCCAGACCCAGACGAGCCACCACCTTGTCGGCCGTGACCCGGGTATACTCCTCGGGGGAGAGGCGTTCCTTCTCCTCGGGCGAGATGACCAGCGCGGGGCTGTTGGCCAGGGACATGTCCGGCTCGACCTCGAAGGCCGGCGGGAAGGTGTTCTCGAAATACATGGTCTGAAAGTCGACGAACTTGAGCTGATGGGCGGTGGAGTCGAGGACGCACAGCTCGTCGGCCGAGACCAGCCCGAGTTCCAGGGCACGTTTTGCTCCGGCAAAGGATTCGCCGCCCTGGGTGCAGGCGATGTGTCCGTTGCGGTTTGCCTGGATCATGGAGTCCATGATCTGCTGTTCGGTGACCTGGATGACTTGGAAGGCGCGCTTGCCGCCCGCCGCTTCGAACTTTTCGGCGAAATGGCGCACGCGAGGAAAGGACACCGGATTGCCGATCATGGCCGCCTGCGCCACTGAAGGCGAGACGGTCATGGGTTTGTATTCCCGCTCCTTTGGGTCGCCCACGGAGTAATAGCGGTACACCGGGTCCGCGTGGTGCGACTGAACGCCGAAGATGCGCGGCAGCTCGGTGATGATGTCCAGCTCCAAAAGCTTGAGGAATCCTGCCATGATGGCCGTGATGTTGCCGGCGTTGCCGATGGGAACGAATATGCATTTGCCGCTCAGGTCCCAGTCGAACCATTGGGCGACCTCGAAGGCGTAGGATTCCTGGCCGAGGATGCGCCACGCGTTCTTGGAATTGAGCAGAGCCACCCGATAGTTGTCGGCCAGATGCTCCACTACTTTCATGCAGTCGTCGAAGACGCCGGGCACTTCGAGCACCACTGCGCCGGAGCCGAGGGGCTGCGCCAACTGTGCCGGAGTGACTTTGCCGTGGGGGAGGATGACCACCGAGCTGATGGCTCCGCCCACGTAGGACGCATAGAGCGCGGCTGCGGCCGAGGTATCGCCGGTGGAGGCGCAGACCGTGAGAATCTGGTCCCACCCGTGCTTGCGAATGAGGGCGCGCAGGTATGAGAAACCGCAGGCCATCCCCCGGTCCTTGAACGATGCGGAGGGGTTCTGGCCGTCGTTCTTGTAGGCCGTGCGCAGGCCTGTTGCGGCATTGAGGGCAGGGGAGGATTCCACGATGGGGGTGTTGGCCTCGCCCAGGTAAACGACGTCTTCCTCTTCGAGAACCGGCGCCATAAGCTCGTAGAAACGGAACACGCCGCGCAGGGCTGTCCGCTTTGAAGCGGCTCGGGCGTCGAAAAGAGCGCGCCACTGCTCGCCGGATGTTTTCTTGAGCTCGTTGAAGTCGAGATTGTCGAGGAGGAACACGCCGCCGCACTCGGGGCAGGTGTAGTACAGCTCATCCGTGGGATACCGTTTGCCGCAACCGAGGCAGAAGTATTCCATGCGTCCGCGATAGGAAGGGAAAAGATCGGCAGTCATTGCATCACCTGATTGAAATGGGTTCTCGCTGGCAGGGCTTCCCGCAAACGGCCTATCAAGTTCGCCTAAAAGATCGTCGCGTGCAAGTCAAAAGTATCCCAGCCTCCGGCTGACTGGTTGACGGTCACCCGGTTTCGGGGAGATACTGGCAGCCTTGGTTGGTCAATGCGTAGAGCGAGGCGACATGAAACGAAAGACGACGGTATCCCTTGTGCTTGGTAGCGGCGGGGCAAGGGGGCTTGCCCATGTGGGCATCATCCACTGGCTGGAGGAGAACGGCTACGAGATACGGTCCGTGGCGGGAAGCTCCATGGGCGCGCTGGTGGGCGGTATCTTCGCCATCGGCAAGCTCGACGATTACGAGAAGTGGGCGCGAGGGATCACCAAGAGCTCCATGCTCTCCCTGCTCGATCTGT
>CAMYLL010000366.1 GCA_947259235.1 uncultured Pseudodesulfovibrio sp.
GCGAGCACCACCATGTCGTAGACCTCGGCCACCAGCGTGCCGTCCTCGGCCATATACTCCACCACCAGCCCATGCCCGTCCTCCGTGGGAAGGACTGAATGGGGTCTCGTCCGCACGAAGCGCACGCCGCCTTCGCCCTCGGCCTGGTTGCGATAGCGCTGGTAGTCCTTGCCCGAGGTCCGCATGTCCATATAGAAAATGGTGGCATCCACGGCCCCATGGGTCGCCTTCTTGGCCAGCATCGCCTCCTTGATGGAGAACATACAGCACACCGCCGAGCAGAAATCCGCTCCCTTCTGCACGTCCCGCGAGCCGACGCACTGTATCCAGGCGACCTTGTTCACTGCGGCGCCGTCGCCGGGCCTGAGCAGCTTCCCGCCCGTGGGCCCCGTGCCGCTCATCAGCCGCTCGAACTCCACCGCCGTGAGCACGCCGGGGTGGTCGTAGCTCCAGAGATCCTGCGCCCCCTGGGGGTCCATCTTCGGATTGTAGCACTCGAACCCACCGGCCAGGACCACGGCCCCGACCTCAAGCTCCTCCACCGTGTCGGACATGATGCGCATGTAGAGCTTGTCGAGCCAGGGCACGAACTGCTTTGCCTCAAGCGGCTTGACCAGATACTCCCGCGCACCCTGCATGACCAGGTCCGCGGCCTGCTCCGTCTGTCCTGCTTCGGCCAGGAGCACCACGGGCCTGTCCGCCCGCAGCTCCCGGCTCCTGGTCAGGACGCGGTCCGCGCCCATGTCGTCGAAGTTCATCCCGAGGAGCACCAGCCGGATGCGCTCGTCCACCACGAGCATGTCCACGGCCTCGCTGCCGGACGCGGCGAAATGAAGCGGGAAGTTCTGTTCGCCCAGGCTCTCACGCATCATGGCGGCCACTGCCGGGTCGGTATCAACCACCAGGATGTGGAAATCCTTGCGCTCGTCGAACTTGAAGTCGATGGCCCCGGTGGGACACGCCTCGTGGCACTTCCAGCACCGCAGACAGTTGTCCAGGTCCACGACATAATGGTTCGGAATGGCATGGGGCACGGGCAGATACACGGCGGCCCGCTCCGTCAGCCCGGCGTTGAATTCGCTGGGGACCCGCACCGGGCAGACCTCGGAGCACTTGCCGCAGCTGACGCACTTGGCCGGATCGATGAGGGTGGACTTGCGGTTGAGGGATATGAAGAACTTGCCCGGCTCGCCCTCCAGCTCCACCAGCTCCGTGGAGAGCATGATGTCGATATTGTCATGGAACAGCCCCTTGCGCAGGCAGAACTGGCTGGACGAATCCCGCGCCATGAGCGGCAGCATCCGGCACATGCCGCAATGATCAGAGGGAAACTGGTGGTCAAGCTGGCTCAGGATGCCGCCGTGATTGGGCCGCCTGTCGATGAGCGCGACCTTGTGGCCGGTAACCGCCAGATCAAGGGCCGCCCTGATGCCGCCTATACCCGCTCCGACCACCAACGCGCCGTATTGCTTTCTCATGCTGTCCTCCCAAGACTCATGTCCCTCATGGGATCAGGCCAAAACTCATGCCCGGGATCAGGCCAAATGCGACACCGTCTCCTGGAACTCGTCTTCCTTGAAAACCGAAAGCGGAGGCGGTTCCTCCAGGCTGCGCCCCGGCTCGTAGTCGAAGCTCTCCTGGGTGCGCGCGGCCACTGTGCGGAACAGCTCCATCACCGGAATGTCGTTGGGACAGGCGTTGGAGCACTGCCCGCAGCCGACGCAGGCCATACTCATGTGCGCCATGCGCGTCAGATGGTAGAAGATGGTATCAGTGGGCATCTTCAGGCTGCCCTTGCGCTTGGCCCACTCCACATACTGCCACGGCTTGTGCTCGAAGACATCCGTGTTGAAGACGCACTCCTTGCAGTAGCAGACCGGGCAGGCCACCCGGCAATTGTAGCAGTTGACGCAGGCCGAAAGGTATTCCGACAGGTCGGTCAGGGTTCCGGTGACCGCCTTGGTCCGCTCGATCATCTCGTCGCGGTATGCGGTGCGGACCTCGACCAGGGCGGCAAGGGCCGCGTCCCGCCCGTTGGCCGACTCCATGTCCGGCAGGCCCATGCCGCTGAGCAGGGCCTCGCCCCGTGCGCTGGTGGCCATCACCGGCATGCTCTGGCTCATATCCGCTCCGGCCACGCCGATGACTATGTCCGCATTGGTTGCTGCCGGATGCTCGCACGCCTTGCAGGCGGTGGCGAGCTCCATCCCGCTTTCGTCCGTGCCGCCGCGCCCCATCATCCGGTGAAATTCGATGGTCGATTCCACGGGGTCCCTGTCGCCGAGGAACCGCTTGTAGTCGACATTGTCATAAGCCCCCATGCAGTCCATGCCCACCAGGATGACGTTGTCCAGGCTCCCCTGATTGAGCTTGACCAGCTCGACGAAGGCCCGGATCTCGCACGGGCGCATGACCGCCGCGATGCGCTCCCCGGCCTGGCCCCGCGTCAGCCGCGAGAGCAGCTTGGCGCTGTTCATGGGAAAGGCCGGAGCCAGCGGGTCCGCGTGGTCGAGCCGCTCCGGCTCCGTCACCAGCGTCGCCATGGGCATGCCCTTGCCGAAGTGATGCACGGGCACAAGGATGCCGCCGAGGGTCTCATCGGCCAGCAGCCCCTTGAGGAATCCCTGCAGGGCCAGAACCGGATTGTCGCCGTCTATCTGCAATTTCACTGTGGTCGCCATGTCGTCACCCCTTTGTCAGCTCCGTTAGACAACAGCCATGGTCCGCGCTTCCATCGGACCGAGGTCCCTGATCTCATTGATGAAGCTATTGACAGTCGCCGCAAACTCGTTGCCTTCGCTCGCCCCGACCCAGGTCAGCTTCACCCGTCCCTTCTCGATGCCGAACTGGGGCAGAATCTCGTTGAGGAGCTTGACCCGCCGCCTGGCCTTGTAGTTGCCGTTGATGTAATGGCAGTCTCCGGGATGGCAGCCGCTGACGAGCACGCCGTCCGCGCCGGAGAGCAGGGATTTGACGATGTACTTGGGGTCCACCATGCCGGTGCACATCATCCGCACGAGCCGCAAGTTGGGCTGCTGCACCATCCGTGACGTCCCGGCCAGATCGGCCGCGGTATAGGTGCACCAGTTGCAGAC
>CAMYLL010000367.1 GCA_947259235.1 uncultured Pseudodesulfovibrio sp.
CGAAAACCTGCAGCAGACGTGGGACAGGATAGTCGGCCCTTCAAAGAACTTCACCCCTGAAATGAATCAGATCTTTGATTCATTTAAAGACAATTTTTCGAAGTGGAAAAACAAGAACAATGACGTCATTGACCTTTCCTTCCAAACGCTTGAAGCAAATATCCAGCGCGATGACGCTGAAACGGCTGCCCTTTCCTCGTTTGAATCCATGCGCGACGTCATCAACAAACTTGGCGAAATGATAGAAAAGGATCTCCAGAATCCCGATCTTGATATGGCCACGCGTTTGAAGATGGAATCCGCACTTTCCAGCGTATTGAACGCCGACCGCGACGCGTATCAAGCCTATGTCGCCCAGCTTCTGATCACGCGGCTGACGAGCATCGAATCCGTCAACAAGACTGCCGAGTCTTTTGACGAGAATGTGGGACAGACCCGTGAGAGAGTGCTCAAGGGGATTGCTCTCGGCGGCGGCGCTGTGCAGCTGAAAGCGGAGTTTGAGCCGTTGTTTGCCAACTGGGTCGCGCAAAGTGAAAAGGTCGTGAAGATAACCAAGGCGAACATCGACAAGAATCTTGCCAAGGTTGCCAATCTCACGGAAGGAGAGAAAAGCTTCGCGGCCATGCGCGACAGCATCAACAATCTCGGTGAACTGGAAACCGCCCAGGTCGAATCCAACATCCAGAAGCTAAATGATACCGTCAACCGAACCATCATGATCTACATGGCTGTGACTCTACTGTTCCTTGTGGCGGCGATTGCTGTCACCCTGCTCGTTTCATCCAGAATATCCGAGGCGATGAAGAAAACGGCCCGAGTTGCCGAGTCGTTGTCCGAGGGAGATTTCTCCGTTCACCTCGATGTGGAACGCCGGGACGAAATCGGCCAACTCGCCATGGCGATGACCAGAATGATCGACAAGCTTCGCGGCATAGTGCTTGAGGTGCAGTCGGCTGCGGGGAACGTATCGACGGGAAGCGCAGAGCTGGCCAGCTCGTCGCAGTCTTTGAGCCAAGGCGCCACGGAACAGGCTTCTGCCGTAGAGGAAGTGTCCTCTGCTATGGAGGAGATGTCTTCCAGCATTAGCCAGAACTCGCAAAGCTCCAGCAAGACCGAAGCCCTTGCCCGGAGTACCGCCGAGGAAGGAAAGCAGGGAGGCGAGGCTGTAAAGCACACTGTGGCGGCCATGAAACAGATCGCCGAGAAGATATCCATAATTGAGGAGATAGCTCGACAGACGAACCTTCTCGCGCTCAATGCCGCTATCGAGGCTGCACGCGCAGGTGAACAGGGCAAGGGGTTTGCCGTGGTTGCTGCCGAGGTCAGAAAGCTCGCGGAACGAAGCGGCACTGCGGCCGCCGAGATCGGTGAGCTTTCCGCATCAAGCGTCGAAGTCGCCACAAGAGCTGGACAGATGCTGGATTCCATCGTTCCGAACATCGAGCAAACCGCCGAGCTGGTGCAGGAAATCACGGCGGCGAGCACCGAGCAAAATACCGGAGCAAATGAAATCAACTCGGCCTTGCAGCAACTCGACAAGGTGATTCAGTCGAATGCAGGATCATCCGAAGAGATAGCATCAACGGCAGAGGAGTTATCTTCCCAGGCGAGCCAGCTCGAAAACACGATGGCCTTCTTCCGACTAGGACAGGCGAGAGATAAGAGAGACAGACAGGCTATGGCCAGGAAGGCCCCGCCGATGCTTGAGCAGGCTCCCTCAAAGGGGATGGCGCTTGAAATGGATGACGACTCCTCCTTCGAACGCTTCTAGAAGACAACACCGGTTTTTAACCGATTAGACGGCCCCATATTGCTGGGGCCGTTTTTTTTGATCCGGCATTGCTTACTCGCTCATATTTATTGAAGCTTTTCATTTACTTTATGGAATGTTACGTGTCGAAAAAGACAATCAAATACCCAGGAGTAGAATACATGTTGAGATCGCGTTTTGTCGCTCTGGTTATGGCTTGCTTTATCCTGTCTACAGGATCCGGTTGGTGCGGTTCTTCCCTGCCCGCCTTTGATCCGGCCAATGCCGCGCCCCCGGTGGACTACTCCCTTTCCGAGAGCTGGCTGGCCGTTCCGCAGCAACCGGGCAAATTCGCGGTGGACGTATTCTGGGTATATCCGACAGTCTTTTCAGGAGACTCCGGCTGGCTCATGACCATCTGCGATCAGGATATGCGACATCGGGCACAGGCAACCCTTGCCCGTCAGGCTGCCGTTTTTTCGTGCCAGGCCAATCTCTATGCACCCATGTATCGCCAGATGAACATGGCCGGGCTGTCCCTCTCTGCAGATCAGCGTGACAGCCTGATGGAATATGGCCGGAATGACCTGGCCCATGCCCTTGATTATTACCTCAAGAATCAGAACAACGGACGGCCCTTCGTTTTGGCAGGGCACAGTCAGGGAGCGGAACTGCTCCTTGAGTGGGCGCTGAAGCACTGGGGAGGGACCGATCTCGAAGACCGGCTGGTCGCAGCCTATGTCATCGGCTGGAGCATCACCACGGATGATCTCAAGCAAAATGAGGCCATCAGGGTCTGCCAAAAGAGCGGCGAGACCGGTTGCTTTGTCAGCTACAACAGCGTGGCACCGGGCCATCTGAAGGACGCTCCCACCGTTCGGTCCGGTGCAGTGGTGGTCAACCCTCTCTCGTGGACCACGAATGAGGCTCTTGTGCCCGCTTCCAGCAATCTCGGCTCCGCCTTTTTCGCAGCAGACGGGACGACGCAAACGATACCCGGGTTCGCCTCTGCCCAGGTTCGGGGAGATGGCCTGGTGGTTATCGCTTCGGACCCCAGCCTGTTGCAGACAGACAGCTCGACTTTTCCAACTGGCGTCTATCATCCGTTCGACTACGGCCTCTTCTTTGAAAACCTGCGCTCCAATTGCGCCGAGAGGATTCAATCCTACCTGATCACTCACTAGCCCGGGAATTTCCCGAACGCAGTGACCAGCCTTTTTGTTTGGCGCATTTTCAGAATTCTGTTGCCATTCGAAAAATTCAGCCTAATATAGAAGGTTCCCACTTGTAGCTGGAGGGTGGAGCCATGCGGGAAAACAAGCTGGAATGGATGCTTAGGAC
>CAMYLL010000368.1 GCA_947259235.1 uncultured Pseudodesulfovibrio sp.
AAAAATGCGTCTCCGCAACCGGCAAACTCATGCAGACATTGGACATGGTCGGCCCGGGAGCGCGCATCGGAGTAGCGGCCTCCGGCGGAGTGGACAGCTTCCTCATGCTCAAGGTGCTGACCATCCGCCAGGCGATCATGCCGTTTCCCGTTGAAATCATGGTCCTACACATCAACGCCGGATTCAACGAAACATCCCACACGCCTCTTGTGGATTGGTGCATCGAACACAAACTCGCCGCCCACATCGAGCTGACCCAAAACGGCCCCCGCGCACATTCGGAAGAAAACCGCAAACGCTCAGCCTGTTTCTATTGCAGCATGCTCCGACGCAAACGTCTCTTCGAGCTCTGCCGGGACTACGGCCTGACCCACCTCGCGTTCGGCCACAACGCGGACGACAACGTGGTCACCTTCTTCATGAACATCCTGCAAAACGGACGCGCCTGCGGTCTTTCCGCCAACGAACCATTCTTTGACGGCAAGCTCAACGTCATCCGCCCGACGATGCTGCTGGACAAAAAAACCGTTATCAAGGCTGCCCGGCAGTGGGATCTTCCTGTATGGGAAAACACATGCCCTTCCAACGGCAGAACCAAGCGAGACGAAGTGCACGACTGGCTTCGCCTTACCTGGAAAAACAATAACCGCATTAAAAACAACGTCTTCAATGCGATAATTCGCCAACAGGTTGACTTGACAAGTAAAAAACTCTAGACTAATAGAGACTTAGTTGGATTTTCTCGCTTTCCCAAACTGTAACAACCAACTGGAAAGGCTATGCTTTTCAGAAAATATCACATCGTTGTCTTCAAAGACAAACAGGGTTCGTGCAAAAAGTTCCAGCTTCGCGGTTGGTCCATTGCGACCTTGCTTGTCCTTATGATCGGCATGGCAGCAGGGAATGTAATACTCTGGGATAAATACACGTATCATTCCCGTGTTGAACAAGGCCTGAATATTGCCGAGAAAACCGTTCAGGAACAAAAGACACAGCTCCTCAGCCTTTCCCAGAAGATTTCCTCTCTTCAAAAAAACCTCGACCGCATCAGGGATTTCGACTCAAAACTCCGTGTGATGATCAACCTGGATCAGGATGGCAACCAGGCCACCGCACCCAAGGGCGGCCCCACCAACGAGAACTTTTCCAAGGGATATCTTCCGTTATACAGGCAGGAGCTGCTTGCACGCAAAATGCATGAGTTCCTTCGCCAGCTCAATGTTGAGGCCAGACTTGAAGAAGTCAGGCAGCAGGAAATACTGCACACCCTTCGCAACAATCAAAACATCCTCGAAGCCACCCCGTCCATCTGGCCCACATCCGGCTGGGTGACCTCCGGCTTTGCCTGGCGCACCTCCCCCTTCACCGGCAAACGCGAATTTCATAAGGGCATCGACGTTTCTGCCCCCCGGGGTACCCCGGTCTACGCCCCGGCGCGCGGCAGCGTGACCTTCACCGGCCGCGACGGGTCTTACGGGCTGAGCATCAGGCTCAAACACAACTCAAGCCTCTCTACCCGCTTTGCCCACCTGCACCGCATAGCCATCAAGAACGGTCAAACGGTCACTCGAGGTGAACTCATCGGCTATGTCGGCACAACCGGACGAAGCACCGGCCCCCACCTCCACTATGAGGTCCGCCTCAACGGCGTCCCGGTCAACCCCAAGCGTTACATACTGAACTAGCCCTCAATTCAATGAATTTGACAGGCCCTCTCGGAACCGGACTTTCCAAGAGGGCCTTTTCTTTATATGACCGAGCAGAGGCCCGACGGAATCGTACCCTGAAACCACGTGCTCTTTTTTGGTTCGCGTTTTGCAAATGAGATCCTAATGGATATTTTCGGATTCAACCCCAGCGAGATGCTGAGCTTTTTTCTGACGCTGTTTCGCATCAGCATCGTGCTCTTTCTGCTGCCCTTCTTCGGCGGCAGTTCCATCCCCCGGCCGGTCAAGGGCGCCCTTGTTCTTGTCCTGGCACTCGCCGTATGGCCGCAGCTTTCCTTTCCGGGGTCCATGTTCCCCGCCAGCGGGCTGGCCATAGCTCTCATGTTCATCGGGGAGATCATTCTCGGACTCATCCTTGGCCTGATCGTCAACTGCCTTTTCGCAGCCATCCAACTCGGCGGCCAGATCATCGGCTTCCAGATGGGATTCTCCATGGTCAACGTGGTCGACCCGATCACCGGGACAAGCAACGCCGTCACCGCCCATTTCCTCTATATGTGCAGCATGCTGACGTTTCTCGTGCTTAACGGCCATCTCCAGCTCATCAACGCCATCGGCATGAGCTTCCAATACATCCCACCCGGGGAGCTGCTGATCACGTCCGGGCTCAAGACACATATCATCGAATTTTCGAGCATCATGTTCACACTCGCCATCAAGATCGCGGCCCCGGTCATGGCCGCACTTTTTCTGATCGATCTGGCCCTGGCCCTGATCTCCCGCGCAGCGCCCCAGATGCACGTGCTCGTTTTGGGTTTTCCCATCAAGATCACGGTCGGCTTCTTCTTCCTTGGCTTCCTCTTCTCCATCATGTCGCTTTATATTGCCGATTTCCTTCATCAACTTACCCCAATCTACCGGGGAATACTTAGCGCCGGATCACCGCTCTAAGGGACTAACATGGCCCAGGAAGATCCAAGTAAAACAGAAAAAGCCACCGCAAAACGGCGGCGCAAGACTCGAAACGAAGGCAATGTCCCCAAAAGCACGGAGCTGACAAAAGCCATCGTACTGCTCATGGGCATTCTCACCCTGCGGGCTCTCATCGGCTTCTACCAAACACAGTTCATGGAGATATATGACTGGACCTTCCGCGAGGCCATCCATATCTCCATTAATAAATCAACAGCCTATTCCCTCTTCGTCTGGGGCGTCACGAAAATGGCCATCATCGTCATGCCCGTTCTTCTGGTCCTGGCCTTCACAGCCTGGCTGACCCTGCGCCTGCAAGTCGGCGCCCTGTGGACCACCAAACCCATGCAGCCGAAATTCGCCAAAATGTTCAACGTCATTGCGGGGCTCAAGCGATTGCTCATCAGCCCGCAGGCCTTTGTTAGGCTTGGCAGGAGCAT
>CAMYLL010000369.1 GCA_947259235.1 uncultured Pseudodesulfovibrio sp.
TGAAGGACGTCGATTATCAGGAACACAGCCACTTCGTCCTGCACATCGCAGAGCAGGACAGCTTCGAGATGTTGGAGCATGGCCATGACTGGCACGAGTTCGTCCACCTGTCGGCCGGCCAGGTGGAGGGCATGGAGAGCTTGCGGGAGAACCTGTCCGACCTCCGGGGGCTCGACCTGAGCACGTTCCTGCCGAACTTGGACGATTTCTGTGCCGAACTGGAGCAACGCTACGAGCAGACTGGGCGGATGCTGGGCGAGAGGCCCCCGACCGCCACGCCGCAGCCCGTCGCCTTGTCGCTCAACGAGCCCGAGATCGAGGCCTTGGCCCATTTTCAACAGGCCGCGGTGGCGGTGATCAAGGACCAGCTCGAGAACCTCGACACCATCAGCCGGTCGCTGTTCGACTGCGTGGCGAGGATCAGAGGGTTCGAAGAGTCGCATGCCGAGCATGAGGCGCACGCCGGACATGGGGCGCACGGGGGACTCGCCGCTTGGCTAACCCTCGACCCGGACCGGGTTCGCGGAGCCCTGGGTATCATTGCGGCCGTGTGGATCGGCTTCCTTTGCTGGCTATACATCTATGACGTGCCGATCGGATCGATTTTCTGGGCGATGTGCGGCGTCATGGTGTTCGTCATTACCTACCGCGGCGAGATGAAGGCATCGACGCTTCTCTGGTCATGGGGTGTCGGCACCGCCATTGCCTTCATCTGCAATGTCTTTGTCTTTCAGCACCTCGATGGCTTCCGGGAGTTCGCCATCCTCATCTTCACTGTGTGCTTCCTGCTGGGATTTACCTTCTATCCGCTTAGCCATCCCGGTGCCAGGATGTTCACGCTCATCTCGTTTACCATTATCGTTCAGGCCGACCAGCACCAGCACTACTCCTTGAAGATCGAGCTCACCTATGTGCTGTGGATCTGGCTGACGCTTTCGATCCCCATTATCGGCAAGGCCATCTTCACCCATTGGCGCCCCGAGAAGATGTTCCTGCGCCTCTTCGACCGCTTCTTCCGTCATGCCCATTTGCTGATCGCGGCGCATGGGCCCGAAGGTCCGCGCAAGCAAGGGCTCTTCACGCGTTGGAAGATGGCCTTCTACCAGAACGACCTGGCGGACCTGCCTCGGAAGTGCGCGCTCTACGCGAGCGCCTATGACTCCTTCAAGTTGGTCCCCGGCTCGGCAACGATCGATTACAAGACGCTCGGCACGACACCGGACAAGGTGCAGGAGCTCCTGATGAGCCTGTACCTGCTGGCCTACAGGGTGAAGGACTTGGTTGCCGCGCGCGCGCTTCCGCGCATGGATGCGGTGGAGCGGCAGCTGATGGACGAGAAGGAGGAGTGGCTGCAGCTCATCGAAGACTGGTTCCGGGGTCGGGCCGCCGACCCGGCAAGGGCGATCGAGCCGGTCGCCGATCTGCCGGCGCGACTGGCCAGGTTGGAACCGCGCATCGACGAAGCCTTTGCCCGGGTCGACACGGGGGCGTTCAGCGCCGAGGACTCCGAGAACTTCTACCGGCTGCTGAGCAGCTACCGGGGCTTGTCGGAGGCAATGGCCAACCACGCCAGAATCGCCGAGGGGTTCGACTGGCCCCGGTGGCGGGAGAACCGCTTCTGAAACCGGCCCCGGAAAGGGACACAAGCGCAAACGCGGGACAGTGAGAGAGAGACCATGCTTCCGAATCCGGCCGAATTTGAGATACTGGGCACCTACTACCCGCCAATTCTGCTGTCCGGACTCCTCGGCATCGTCGCGATGATGCTGACGACCCGGTGGCTCGCCCGCCGCGGCTGGTTCCGCTACGTCTTCTTTCCGAACCTCGTCATGCTCGCCATGACGGTCATCTACACCCTCATCATAGGCACATTCCTGATACCGGCATGAAACAGCCAAGCACAGCAACCAGAGCCCTCGTGACCTCCGCACTCGTCCTCACGGCCACCGCGGGAGTCGCATGGAAGTTCTGGGACTACTACGAGAATCCCTGGACCCGCAACGGTCGGGTCATGGCCCAGGTGGTCCAGATCACCCCGCGCGTCTCCGGCTGGATCGTCGACCTGCCGGTCGAGGACAACCAGTTCGTCAGGAAATGCGACCTGCTGTTCCAGATCGACCCGCGCACCTTCGAGTCCACGCTCGCAGGGATGAAAGGCTTGCTGGCCGAGACGGACGACGAAATCGAAGCCCTGACGGCCCAGGTCGAGGCCACGGCAAAAGTCGTCGACCAGTATGACTCCGCCATCCAGTACGCGAAAGAGAAGGTGAAGGGAAAAGAGGCGCGCCTGGCCGACTACCAGGCCCAGCTCCGGCGCTATCGCGAGCTGGTGAAGACGGGCGCCGCCTCCGAGGAACGGGTCGACCAGGCTGTCGCCGACGTCACCGACACCGAGGCCGTTGTCGAGTCCGCCCGGGCGGAGTTGCAGCAGGCGGTGGCGACGAAGCTCCAGGCGCAGGCCGATCTCGCCAGAGACACGGCCAATCGGGGCGCCCTCGGGCCCGCCAACGCACGCCGGAAGACGGCCAAGGCACGGGTCCACTCGGCGGAGCTGCAGCTCGAGTTCACCACGGTCGTGGCCCCGGTCGACGGCCACGTCACCCACCTGAAACTGCGCCTCGGCGACCATGCCGTCGCCAACAAGCCGATCCTGGCGCTGGTCGATGTCGACAGCGACTGGGTCTACGGCTACGTCAAGGAATTCTATATCGGGGACATACAAGTGGGCGACCGGGCGCTGGTCACCCTGATGGGCTACCCGGACACGCCGATCGAGGGCCGCGTGGTGGGCAAAGGCTGGGGTGTCTTTCAGAAGGACGGCAGCACCGGGCAGCAGCTGCTGCCGAAGATCAGCGCAGCCTGGACGTGGATCCGCCAGCCCGAGCGCGTGCCGGTGCGGATCGAATTCGACACGCTGCCGGAGGGCGTCGAGCTGGTGGTCGGCGCCACGGCCACGGTCCAGGTCATGACAGGGACCTCCGAAGGCTATGTCCCCAAGCCGCCGCCCGAGGTCAAGAGGGGCTGGAATGTGTTCGAAACGTGCCACGCCGGGTCCGCGTCGCAGAGCCACGATTAC
>CAMYLL010000370.1 GCA_947259235.1 uncultured Pseudodesulfovibrio sp.
ACCACTGGGCCAGATAAAAGAGATCGGAATCGGGGCATCCGGGGCAGGCGGCGCGCATCTTGGATACGATGGCGGCCTTGTCCCGCTCGCGCTGGAGTATGGCCTGCTTGAGGCGCTGGCCCGGCACGGTCGTGTCCTGGTTCTCCGCGATGGCGTTTTGCAACTGGACGTTGGCCCGGCCAACGGCCTTGGCCGCGCCGAGGTACTTGCCCGCCAGTTCCGTGATGGATGGATCGGTTGCTATGGCGCGAAAGGCGTTGGCGGCTTCTTCCATCTTCTGGGCATTGAGGCGGAGCATGGCGGCGGTTTCCGCCTTGGAAAGCGTGCGCTCCACCGTGACGCCGTCGACGAGATAGCTGCGTGCGTCCGTGGTGGCGGTATCCGTGAGCTGGGCCATGAGTACCGGGGTGTAGAGTGCGCTCAGTGTCTTTATCATCTCCGGGGTGAAGGCGTAGTCGAAGATGTCCTTGCGGGATTTGCGAATGTCGCTGCCGCTGGTCCTGAATCCCTTCAGATCCTGGCCGAAGGCGATGTTGAGCGACTTGACCGAGGCAGTCGTGGCGGGCTTGCCATGGGCGTCCACCGGTATGAATCTGGTCAGGAGGAAATCCGTCAGGGATTCGACGAAGGTCAGGGTGACGGTGTCATCCTCGCGGATTTCGATGATCTTTGGAGCCGGAGTAGACGGTTCCTCTACCGGGGTGGCGTTGTGCGCCTCGGCGTTGGACGACGAGTAGTCGGGTTCCGGGGATTGGCCGGTTCCTACCCATGACGGGGCCACCGGTGTGGCGTTGGCAGGCGGCGAGACCTCCTGGCGGACAATCTGTCCATCCGAAGCGGGCCGGGAAATCAGGAAAAATGCGCCCAGACCGAGGGCGAGGGCACAGATAATCAGTATGGCGGCTTTGTTGCGCTGGTTCATGGTCGTCCTCCGTTGCCGAGAAGACTATCAGGTTGTTTTCGCGGTTTCCAGGCGTATTCCGTGTAAATCGGGAAACCTTTCGGGCGGCTAGTCCAGGGTCTGGCGGTAGCGCTTGAGTCCGACGGCGACGATGACCAGCCAGAAGAGCAGGATGGGCCAGACGGTGTGAATGGACTCCGCAAGGCCGTTGCCCTTGAGCAGGATGCCCCTGATGAGCCGGAGGTAGTGGGTCAGCGGCAGGACCGAGCCGATGGTCTGCGCCCAGGCAGGCATGCCCCGGAAGGGGAACATGAAGCCCGACAGGAGCAGGGAGGGCAGGAAGAAGAAAATGGACATCTGCACTGCCTGGAGCTGGTTGCGGGCCACGGTGGAGATGGTCACGCCAACGGACAGGTTGGCCCCGATGAAAACGATCGAGAGGGCGAAGACCAGCGTCACACTGCCGTGCATGGGCACGCCGAAGAGGAATCGCGCGGCCACAATGATCAGGACCATCTGGATGTAGCCCACCAGGATGTAGGGGACGATCTTGCCGAGCATGACCTCCAGCGGTCTGATGGGCGTGGACAGGAGATGCTCCATGGTTCCCCGCTCGGATTCACGGGTGATGGCCAGGGATGTGATCATGACCAGGGTCAGGGTCAGGATGACCCCCATCAGGCCGGGCACGATGTTGTACTGGGTCTCGGCCTCGGGGTTGTAGTCGTTATGGATGCGCACATCCACGGGGGGGTCGTTTTGATTGAGTCCGGCATACGGACCTTTCAGCTCCTTTGCGAGGGCGCGGCGCACGATCTCGGGAAAGGCGGCGGCCGCCCGGCCGGTGGCCGTCGGGTCCGTGGCGTCCGCTTCGAGGAGGATCACAGGTCTTTCTCCGCGCACCAGGGCGCGTCCGAAGTTTTCCGGGATGGTCAGGCAGAATTGCACCTCTCCCTCGCGCAGCAGCAGCACGGCCTGCTCCCGCGAATCCGGGAATCGGGTGACGTCGAAGAAGGTGCTGGTCTGCATGGCGGCCACCACGCTTTGCGAAAACCGGCTGTTGTCCGCCGAAAGGATGGCCGTCGGCAGATGGCGAGGGTCTGAATTGATGGCGTAGCCGAACAGGATGAGCTGGATCAGGGGAATGCCGATCATCATGGCGAAGGTCAGGCGGTCGCGCCGCATCTGTATGAATTCCTTGCCGACCATGGCGGCGAAGCGGCTGACGGAGAAATGCTTCATGCCCGGCCTTCCCGGCTCTGCTGCATGAGGTCGATGAAGACTTCCTCGAGGTTGGTGTCTGTCTTGGTCCAGCGGTAGGGCGGCTTGAGAAAGGGGGCCGTTGCCCGTTCAAGGGCCTCGGTGTTCCGGCTGCTGACATGCAGGGTGTTGCCGAAGGCCACCACCTGGTCGACGCCGTCAAGCGGCTTGAGCTGTTCGGAAAGCGTGTGCAGGTCGGTGGCCCCGTTCTCGCCGACCACGTTCCAGGTGACAAGGCCGGAGTTTTCGATCAGCTCCTCCACCGTGCCCGAGGCCAGCAGATTGCCATAGGCTATGTAGGCCAGACGGTGACAGCGTTCCGCCTCATCCATGTAGTGGGTGCTGATGAGCGCCGTGATTCCCTGGGACGCCAGCCGGTGGACCTGGTCCCAGAAGTCGCGCCGCGCACCGGGGTCCACTCCGGCGGTGGGCTCGTCCAGGAGTAGGAGCCGGGGGGAATGCAGGGTGCTCACCCCCAGCGAAAGCCGCTGTTTCCAGCCGCCCGAAAGATTGCCTGCCAGGTGTTTTTCGAACCGGCCCAGATCCATGCGCTCGATACATTCGGCCACGACCTTTCCCGGGCTGTCCAGGCCGAAGACCCGGGCCGTGAAGTCGAGATTCTCCCTGACCGTCAGGTCTTCGTAGAGGCTGAATTTTTGCGTCATATAGCCCACGTGGGGCTTGATCCGATCGGACTGGGTGAGGATGTCGTAGCCGAGGCAGGTGCCGGTACCCGAATTGGGGTTCAGGAGCCCGCAGAGCATGCGGATTGATGTGGTCTTGCCAGAGCCATTGGGGCCGAGGAAACCGTAGATTTCACCTTTATTGATATCCATGTCCAGCCCGTTGACCACAGTCTTGCCGTCAAAGGCCTTGGTCAGCCCTCGGACGTGTATGACGGTTTCGGGAGAC
>CAMYLL010000371.1 GCA_947259235.1 uncultured Pseudodesulfovibrio sp.
ACAAGACCGGGACTTTAGGATTACTTGCGGTCCTCTTTAGCGCATAATTGCGCGTGGTAATGTATTAACTATTGATTGGAGGATGAATGCCCACCATTAACCAGTTGATCCGCAAGGCTCGCAAAGCGCAGCCCAAGCGGAAAAAGACTCCGGCTCTGCTCGAATGCCCGCAGCGTCGCGGCGTCTGCACCAGGGTGTACACCACGACCCCCAAGAAGCCGAACTCCGCGCTTCGTAAGGTCGCCCGTGTTCGCCTGACCAACGGCATCGAAGTCACCGCCTACATCGGCGGCGAAGGCCATAACCTGCAGGAACACTCCGTGGTTCTGATCCGTGGCGGTCGTGTAAAAGACTTACCCGGTGTCCGTTACCACATCGTTCGCGGTTCTCTCGACACTTCCGGTGTTGATGATCGTCGTCGTGGTCGTTCCAAGTACGGCACCAAGCGCCCGAAATAGGTTAGCTTTTTTCGTAATGCCCGGGGAGGGATGACAAAGTAGGGCGGAGGCTGCCCCAAATAATGTCCCCCCGGCCGAACCTCAAGGAGAAAAAAATGCCTCGTAAAGGTCCTGTCACCAAGCGACAGATCCTGCCGGATCCCGTATACGGCAGCAAGCTGATCACCCGCTTCATCAACCGTCTCATGTTTGACGGTAAGAAGAATACCGCGGAAAGAATTTTCTACCAGGCTGTCGAAGCCCTGGCCAACAAGACCAACGAAGATCCGCTTCGCGCCTTCGAGAAGTGCCTGGAAAACGTGCGCCCCGCAGTGGAAGTCAAATCCCGCCGCGTTGGCGGTGCCACGTATCAGGTACCCATGGAAGTCCGCCCGGACCGTCAGACCGCATTGGCCATTCGCTGGCTGATCAGCTATTCGCGCGGTCGCGGTGAAAAGGGCATGGTTGCCCGTCTGTCCGGCGAGCTGCTCGACGCCTTCAACAACCGCGGAGGCGCTGTCAAGAAACGGGAAGACACCCATAAGATGGCCGAAGCAAACAAGGCTTTCGCCCACTACCGCTGGTAGACCCGGAGTATTACTGTGCCAAGAAAGGTTCCCAGAAATATGCAGCGCAATATCGGTATCATGGCCCACATTGATGCGGGAAAAACCACGACTACCGAGCGCATTTTGTTTTATACCGGTGTTTCTCACAAGATCGGAGAAGTTCATGATGGCCAGGCCACCATGGACTGGATGGTCCAGGAACAGGAGCGCGGCATCACCATCACGTCTGCCGCGACCACGTGCTTCTGGCGCGATTACCGTATCAACATCATTGACACGCCCGGTCACGTCGACTTCACAATGGAAGTCGAGCGCGCCCTGCGTGTTCTTGATGGTGCTGTCGCCGTTTTCGACTCCGTCGCTGGCGTCGAGCCCCAGTCCGAGACCGTCTGGCGCCAGGCGGACCGCTACCGCGTTCCGCGTATGGCCTTCGTCAACAAGATGGACCGCATCGGTGCGGACTTCTTCCGTTGCGTCGAAATGATGAAGACCCGCCTCAATGCCAAGGCCGTGCCCGTCCAGCTCCCCATCGGAGCCGAGGACAAGTTCGAGGGCATCGTCGATCTCATCGAGGGCAAGGCGTACATCTACGACACCCAGGACCACGGCACGAGCTTCACCACCACCGAGGTGCCTGAAGATCTGCGCGACCAGTACGAGATGATGCGCGCCGAGATGATCGAAGCCATCGCCGAAGAGGACGAGACGCTCCTCGACAAGTACATGAGCGACATCGAGGTCACCCCCGAAGAGATTCGCGAAGGTGTCCGCAAGGCCACCACGTCTCTGGCCATCTGTCCGGTCCTGTGCGGCACGGCTTTCCGCAACAAGGGCGTACAGCCCCTGCTGGACGCCATTGTCGATTACATGCCGTCCCCCCTCGATATCGAGGTCATGAAGGGTATCAACCCGGACAACGGCGAAGAAATCGAATGCCCCTGTGACGATGACAAGCCTCTTGCCGCCCTGGCCTTCAAGCTGATGACCGATCCCTTTGTCGGCCATCTGACCTTCCTGCGCCTGTACTCCGGCAAGATCGAGAGCGGTGCCACCTTCATGAACGGCGCAACCGGCAAGAAGGAACGCATCGGACGACTGTTGAAGATGCACGCGAACAAGCGTGAAGAGATAAAAGAGGCTTACGCAGGCGACATCGTCGCGGCTGTCGGCCTCAAGAACCTGGCCACCGGCGATACCCTGTCTGACCTCAAGCAGGCAGTCGTGCTCGAGTCCCTGGACATTCCCGAGCCGGTTATCGAAGTGGCCATCGAACCTAAGACCAAGGCCGACCGTGACAACCTGTCCAACTCCCTCGTCAAGCTTGCCAAGGAGGATCCGTCCTTCCGCGTCAAGACAGATGAAGAGACCGGACAGACCCTGATCGCCGGAATGGGCGAGTTGCATCTCGAGATCATCGTTGACCGTCTCCTCCGGGAGTTCAACGTGAACGCCAACGTGGGAGCACCCCGCGTTGCCTATCGCGAGACCATTTCCGCGCCGAACAAGGTCGATGTCAAGCACGCCAAGCAGTCGGGTGGTCGCGGCCAGTACGGCCATGTTGTCATCGAGGTCGAGCCCAACCCGGAGAAGGGGTACGAGTTCGAGGACGAGATCAAGGGTGGTGTCATTCCCAAGGAATACATCCCCGCTGTTGACAAGGGCATCAAGGATGCGCTCAAGAACGGCATTATCGCCGGATTCCCGGTGGTCGACGTCAAGGTCAAGCTGGTCTTCGGCTCCTATCACGAAGTCGACTCCAGCGAGCAGGCCTTCTACGTTGCCGGTTCCATGGCCGTCAAACAGGCGTGCCGGGGAGCCAAGCCCGTGTTGCTTGAGCCCATCATGTCGGTGGAAGTTGTCACCCCCGAGGAGTACCTCGGCGATGTCATGGGAGACCTGAACGGACGCCGCGGTCGCGTTGGCGAGATGGAAGCCCGTCCTGGTGTCCAGGTGGTGCGTTCCTATGTCCCGCTTTCCGAGATGTTCGGATACGCCACGGACCTTCGCTCGAAGACCCAGGGTAGAGCGACCTTTACCATGCAGTTCAATCACTATGAGAA
>CAMYLL010000372.1 GCA_947259235.1 uncultured Pseudodesulfovibrio sp.
CACCGTGCTTCTCGGCGATGAACTCAAGGCCCAGGCTCTCCTGGAACAGTGCGAGAAGTCGGGCAAGCCGTTCGAGCGGCTGTTTGTGAGCCCTATCAACCAGCCGGTGAAATCGGCTGCCTGAAGGGCGCGATAATGATTTACACTGCGCCACATGTGGCATATTGTAGCTACAAATTGGAGGTGCAATGCAGGAAATCATTCGGGCGCGTGTTGACGCTACCCTCAAGGACAAGTTCGAGGCCATCGCCAAGAGCCAGGGCAAGAACTCCAGCCATCTGCTGCGTGAGTTCATGGTCGAATTCATCGACAAGCATGAGGAACAGGCGAAGCGCCACGCCGAGACACTGCTGGCCATCGAGAGCATCGAGGCTGGCAGGTTTGTTGAAGGCGACGAGGTCTTTGCCTGGCTGGACAGTTGGGGATCTGAAGCTGAGACGGATGCTCCGGAATGCAGATAAGATTCTCTCCGGAATCCATTGAGGATCTGAAACGGCTGCACGACTTCCTTGCCCAGCACGATCCGGAGACGGCCCGCGCAACGGTGCTCAACCTCAAGACGGCCATTCAGCGTTTTGCCACGATGCCGCACATCGGGCGACCTCTTGAGGACATCGAAGGTGTGCGTGAATTCGTGTTCGGTCGTTATGTGGTCCGCTATCTTGTCAGGAAAGAAGCGATCTACATCCTGCGGCTGTGGCATTCAAAAGAATCACGATAAAAACTAGTTAGAGCAAACCGAATACAACCGGCAGAGGCCCTGGTTCCGCGCAAGCGGAGCCGGGGCTTTTGCTTTTCCATGGAGGAAATCTGAGAGAAACGACAGACCTTGCAGGCACCAGTCGAGCGTGCTACGTTTGTAGTACGTCAAGGAGATGATTATGCAAACGACATCCATCAGCGCACGTTTTGATGCGGAAACCCTGGCCCGTCTGGATGAGATAGCCAAGGGGCTCGGCAAGTCCCGAACAGCCGTCATCAAGGACGCGGTTGCCAACTACCTGGACTATGACTTCTGGTTCAGGGAACAAGTGGCCAAAGGCTTGGCCGACTTGGATGCGGGGAAGACTGTGACGCACGAGCAGGTGAAAAACACGGTCAGAGAGCTGGGCTATCATGTTGATTGAGTGGGCGGACAGCGCCCACCGAGACCTTGCGACCATCCTGAGATATTTCAGCGAAATTCAGGAAAAGGACGTTGGGCAAAACTTGATAAACCGTCTCTTCTCCGCAGTAGAGATTTTGGCTAGGTTTCCCAACTCAGGACGCCCCGGCCAAGTGGCAGGGACACGAGAGTTGGTGATTCCGGATCAGCCGTATCTGCTGGTGTACAAAGTGACCGACCGTGTGGAGATTGCCCGAGTACTCCATTCCCGTCAGAAATGGCCCTGACACGGGCTATCGACGCCATCTGTTGCAATAGGGTGCCAAAGCTGAGCGGACTGTGGTTAGAATTTAGTCAGAATTCTTGTTGACTAGCTTTGACTAATGTGTCTATTTGCGAGTTAGTCAAAAAAGAGGAGACTAACTTGAGACAGCTGGAGAGAGTAAAGATGTTGGCAGAGGAGGGATATGCTGAAGCCATCTTAGCGCAAGAGGGGGTTTCAAAGAAGAACTTCATGAAAATATTGATCTTTTTAGAAGCCTGCTTGAATAAGGAGGAGCATATGTTAAATGTTGAGACAGAAACACGTCCCGATCGTAGAAACAATAGAATCATCAATCGGAAAGAAGTCAATATTGTTGCTTTTTTCTTGAGTAAATTTGAACATCAAGGTGTTTTTTCTGGGCAAAGATATAATCAGTCGGAGACGATTGCTAAGGCTGCTGAAATCCTTCATGTCAATAAACACTCATTGAAAAATTAGCGAGATGCATTCGATAGCTTCACAGGTAGCCATCGTGAAGGTTGGAAAAAACCACTCGATCCGATTCAGCAAGATGTATTTGATACGTTGTCCTCCAAAACAAGAGAAGAACTCCTTGTAATTGTTCGAGAGATTTTATCGATAGTTTAAGCATCACAACCTCAACACATTAAGAAGGCTCCATCCCGTTTTCGGGGTGGGGCCTTTTGTATTTTCCAAAGGAGAAAAACATGAGCGACATCCTGAAAGAACTCAAATCCCTGAGCCCGACCGATCTTGACGCGGGCATGGTCTTCAGCGGCAAGGCCTCTGGCCGGATGATCCGTGGCTTTGAGGCCTCATCCAGCTTCACCCCGGACATCAACCCGGACTACCTGTTCCACGATTCCAGCCGTGACGTGGTGGTCTGGTTCATGGATTCGTCCGACCCCTTGTACGTCTTCGGGCCAGCCGGAAGCGGCAAGACCAGCCTGATCAAGCAACTGGCGGCCAAACTCAATTATCCGGTCTTCGACATCACCGGCCATGGGCGGTTGGAGTTCCCGGACCTTGTGGGGCACCTGACCGTGGAGGATTCCACCATGTCCTTCCAGTACGGCCCGCTGGCCTTGGCCATGAAGTTCGGCGGGCTGTTCCTGCTGAACGAAATCGATCTGCTGGACCCGGCCACCGCCGCAGGGCTCAACGGCGTTCTGGACGGCGATCCGCTATGCATCCCGGAGAACGGCGGGGAAGTCATCAAGCCGCACCCCCTGTTCCGGTTCGCAGCCACGGCCAACACCAACGGCGGGGCCGACGAAACCGGCCTCTATCAGGGAACGCTTCGGCAGAACCTCGCCTTCATGGACCGCTTCTGGCTGTGCGAGATCGGCTATCCAACCCCCAAGGCCGAACGGGAGCTGTTGCACCGCAAGGCACCGGGCCTGCCCAAGGACATCCGGACCAGGATGGTGGAGTTCGCGGGCGAGGTCCGCAGGCTCTTCATGGGCGAGGTGGAAGGCAGCTATCGCGACACCATCGAGGTGACCTTCTCGACCCGGACCCTGATCCGTTGGGCTGATCTGACCATCCGGTTCCAGCCCCTTGCCAGACAGGGCATCCAACCTGTGACCTATGCCCTGGACCGAGCCCTTGGCTACCGGGCCAGCCGCGAGACGAGAACCGTGCTGCACGAACTGGCGCAGCGCGTT
>CAMYLL010000373.1 GCA_947259235.1 uncultured Pseudodesulfovibrio sp.
CACGGACTATGCGTTCGAGGTTGGCCAATCCCCGACGTTGGAAGTGGTGCCGGACGGTGAGGATGCGGCGCTCTTTCGTGTGGCTGCGGCCGATGCCGTCGGTCGAAGGGCAAGGCAGATCGTCCCGCTTGTGCACTCTCTGGAGATTGAAGGGTGGGAAGATATCGTCAAGGACATCATCGACAAGGCCCGGGCGAATGGCATCAATCGCAAGGTGATGCTGGAAAGCGGCAAGCGGTCCTGGAAGTTATTCAAGAAATTGCTGCCCGCCCCCCTTTTCAAGGCTGAAGGGAAAAAGCTGGAGGTAGAAATAGTGCGGGAACTGGAGCGGACCATCGCCGCGCTCCCGGCAGACGGAGATACGACCAAAGGCACGATGGACGCCAAGAATGCGCTTCAGGCCATTCATCGTTCGTTGTACCGGGGAACCATTCCCAACTGGGCGACGTGGTCTAAATTGTCCAAGGTCAACACCACGGCAAAGAGTGCGCATGAGATTGAGACTCTCAATGAACTGGCCTGCCAATTCCTCAAGCATCCACGGTTTCAGGACGAGGTTCGTCAGTTCATCACGTTGTTGTTCGACTGCGCGGCCGAAGCGGCCGGGTTGTACCAGCAGCACAAGAAGGATTTGGGACTCATCGATTTCACGGACCAGGAGGCGTTGGCCTTGAAAATGATTGATGACAATGTCGTGGCCGACCAGTTGAAAGAGCGGCTGGACATGGTCATGGTCGATGAATTCCAGGACACCAGCCCGATACAATTGGCGCTGTTCCTCAAGCTGTCCAAGTTGGTGGATCAGTCCGTCTGGGTCGGTGACCAGAAGCAGGCCATTTACGGTTTCCGGGGATCGGACCCGGCGTTGATGGATGCCGTCATCGATTCGCTTGGCGAACCGGAAACGCTGCCGAACAGTTGGCGGTCACAGCCCGCTTTGGTGGATTTCGCCAGCGAGTTCTTCGCGGCGGCCTTTGGAAAGTTCGGCCTTCCTGAAAAACGGGTGCGTTTGACTTCCAAGGTCGAGGTGACGACTCCGAAGAATCCGCATCTCAAATGCTGGCGGTTTGAGTCGACAAACAAGACTAATGACACCTTGTGTCTTGTTGGCGGTTTGCGTGACATGCTCGACAACGCGGCTGAATATGTGATTCTCGGCAAAACGACAAAAAAAGAACGTACGCTTAAGGCCGGGGACATTTCGGTCCTTTGCCGGACGAATGCGGACTGCCGCGGAATAGCGGCGACGTTGGAGGAGAACGGCATCAGGGCTGCCATTCCGCGCACGGGGCTGATGAAGCGGCCCGAGGTGGTCCTTGTCATGGCTGCGTATAGGTATCTGCTAAGCCAGGAGGATACCTTGGCGGTGGCGGAGCTGGCAAAGATATTCGGTTTGGAAAACTGGTTTGCGTTGGCCCTGGAAAAAGGGATGGACGCAGTGAAAACGCTGCATCCCATGTTTGGGCGTTTGGACGGTGCGCGTCAGGGGCTTGCTTCATTGACACCGTCCGAAGTGCTTGATCTGGCAATTGACCTTTCCGACGCTGGGCGCATGGCCCTGGGGTGGGACAACCCGGCGCTCAGGCAGGCTAATCTGGATGCCCTCCGGGGACACGCCCAAGGATACGAGTCCACTTGCAAGGCACGGCGATGCGCCTGCACCCCGGCCGGGCTCATAAATCATTTTCACCGACTGGCAGCGGATGACGCGGATGACCAGGCTGTCGGCGTGGGAGATGATGCGGTTCAAGTCCTTACCTACCACAGGTCCAAGGGGCTTGAGTGGCCCGTGGTCATTTTGACTGGGCTCGGTTCCACCGAGCGGGGTAACCCGTTCGGGCTGAGTGTGCAGTCCTCTGATGCCAAGTTCGATCTCGATGATCTTCTGGCAGGGCGGTGGCTTCGCTATTGGCCCTGGCCTTTTGGAGCACAGAAGAAAATCGAGGATTTCTCAGATGCGGTTGATGAGAGCGATATTGCCAAGGCCGCATTCGAGCAGGAACGCAGGGAGCGGTTGCGTTTGCTGTATGTCGGCATGACACGGGCCAGGGACTGCCTGATTCTTTCGGCCAGAAAGGTGACGAAGAAATCGACGACGGCCTGGCTCGACAGCTATGCGGATGCTGTCGGCAATCAGATCCTGACTTTGCCCGAGGAAGCGGGGACAACCGAGATCGAGATGGGCGGGAAGAAATTCCCCATTGAGACAGTCTGCCTGACGCCCATCGAGGAAAGGGCAGCAGAAGGCTTTGCCCAAAGCCATGCGCCTATGTTGCCGGATAAGGTGAAGGAGCATCCCCCGGCCCGTTTCGTGCCGAGCGGAGAGGTCATTGATGAGGGCAAGGTCTCTGTTGAGTTCGTTGAATTGGGACCTCCTTTGCTGACTAAGACAAGCGATTCGCGTGTGGATTTGGGGAATGCGGTGCACGCATTTATGGCAGTGGCTTCGTCGGATCAGGACGAGATCGTCCTTAAAGCAAGGGCTGCACGGATTATCAGCGATTTGGGGTTGAAAGACCTTGATGCAGATATGTTGCTTGAAATGCATCGTCGTTTACAGGCCTTCATCGTAAAAATAATTGATCCGGAGGGCGTTGGCAACATCCTCACGGAGTGGCCGATCCACCTCAAGCGCGGCCTGCAAAAGGGAAGCGGCTGGATAGATATGCTTTGCCGTCAGCCGGACGGCGATGTCATCATCGACCACAAGACATCATTGGGCGCCCTTGAGTCTTTGGAGAAAAAGGCGGTTGGGTATGCTGGGCAGTTGGTCACTTATGCTGAAGCATTGGAAAAGGCTAACGGCAAGTCAAATCGAGGGCTGTGGCTGCATTTTGCGTTGGCAGGATTGATAGCGCAGGTGTCTGTAGGCATGAATACGAGGCGATAACCAATGGATCATTTGAACTATTTTCATCCGTACAAAGGCAAGAAAGAAGAGGTTCTTCGACGTTTCGTGTGGAATTCATGAAGTGATCACGAATTGAATTGGGGCGGCGATCAGGTAGACCATGGTGATGAAGTTGGTCACGTTCCGGTAGCCTCGCGCTCTGGCTC
>CAMYLL010000374.1 GCA_947259235.1 uncultured Pseudodesulfovibrio sp.
TGGTACGGTTTGAAAAGCTTCTTTCATCACACATGGCCCTAACTCACTTGGCTGCTGCGATCATCGCCTTGAGAAAAATAGGAATTATTTACGGATAAGTTCTAAGTCGCAAGCCGGTTCCGGCCGTCATCTGACGGGCAAGGTGGTCATAGGCATCAGCTCTCCTGGCCCGGATATCATGAGCATCCAGGAACTCGAAGGGAAGCGGCATCTCATATGGGACGACTCAACCAACGAGGAATACCTGGCCCGCGTTCAGCAGCTCGCCAAGGAGAAGGCCAAGGAAATCATCATGCTGGCCGAGCTGGAAGCCGAAGGACTGCGGGCCACAGCCCGGCACGAGGGCTATCAGGAAGGCCTGGTCCAGGCCCAGGCGGAGCTTGACCAGCACACCCAGGCCATGTGGAGAAGCTCCTCTCCCAGCTCGGTGCCCAGGGAGCGACCATCTTCGAGAGCCGCCGTGAGGACATCATGGCCCTGATCAGGATGGCCGTGGAAAAGACGCTGAAGGTGGAGATGTCCGAGAACCGCAAGGCGTCGCTGGAGTCGCTGATGCAGGAGGCCCTGGATCGTCTCGAATCCCAGCGCCAGCTCAAGATCACGTGCGCCGCAGAGGACGCCGAAGATCTCGATGCATTTCTCAAGATCATTCAGGAACGCAATCCGTCGCTGAAATACTGGAGCGTCAAGGGCGACCCGGCCCTGGCCCAGGGCGGGGTGGTGGTCGAGGCCGCCGAAGGCAAGATCGACAACTCGGTCGCCACCCGCTGGCAGGGCGTGGAGCCCATCCTCGACCAGCTGGCCGCCACCGTGACGGACACGAGCAAGGACTAGCGATGACGTCAACATCGCGACTCGAACTGCTGGAAAACCTCGACCCCTGCCAGGCTTACGGCAAGGTGACCAAGGTCGTGGGCCTCATCGCCGAAGGTCACGGCATCAAGGCCCCCCTCGGCTCGGTCTGCTATCTCATCCCGGAAGGCTCGCCCCCCATCGCGGCCGAGGTCGTTGGCTTTTGCGACGGCGCGTGCCTGTTCATGCCCTACTCGGACATGCGCGGCATCGGCCCCGGCAGCCTCATCCAGAACGCGGCAACCCCGCCCCACATGCCCGTGGGCCAGGCCATGCTCGGCCGGGCCGTGGACGCCTTTGGCGACCCCATGGACGGCAAGGGGCCCATCACCCCGGACATGTTCGTTCCCCTGCACCGGGAACCGCCCAACCCCTTGGAACGCCCCCGCATCAAGGACCCGCTCGACGTGGGCATCCGCTCGGTCAACGCCCTGCTCACCCTGGGCAAGGGCCAGCGCGTGGGCATCATGGCCGGTTCTGGCGTCGGCAAATCGACGACCCTGGGCATGATGGCCCGCTACACCAAGGCGGACATCAACGTCATCGCCCTGGTGGGCGAACGCGGCAGGGAGGTGGTTGAATTCATGGAGCGCGACCTCGGCCCCGAGGGTATGGCGCGCAGCGTGCTCGTGGTCGCCACGTCCGACAAAAGCCCGCTCATCCGCATGCGGGCTGCCTATGCTGCCACCGCCGTGGCTGAGTTTTTCCGGGACCAGGGCAAGGACGTGCTGCTGATGATGGACTCCGTGACCCACTTCGCCATGGCCGGTCGCGAGGTTGGCCTGGCTGCGGGCGAGCCGCCCACACGCGGCGGCTACACCCCCAGCGTCTTCGCCCATCTTCCCCAGCTCCTGGAGCGGGCGGGCAAGAGCGCCAAGGGTTCCATCACCGGCATATACACGGTGCTCGTGGACGGCGACGACTTCACGGAGCCAATCGCCGACTCCACACGCTCGATCCTCGACGGCCATATCGTCCTGACCCGCGAGCTGGCCGATCTCGGCCACTACCCGGCCATCGACGTCCTGCGTTCCATCAGCCGACTCAGGAGCGACATCACCACGCCGCAGGTTCAGGCGGACGGCAGGACCATGCTCAGGCACATGGCCACCTTCAAGCGGGTGGAGGACATTGTCAACAACGGCGCATTTCAGAAGGGCGCCAACGCCGAAGTGGACAAGGCCATCTCCATGGTCGCGCCCATCAACGGATTTCTCAGGCAGCTGGTAACTGAGCGCGAGCCCCTCGAAGGCGCGTTCGCCAAACTTCACGCCCTGACCGGCGACGACGCCGCGCAGCAGGCGCAACAGCCGAAGCAGCCGCAAAACGCTCCCAGGCAGGCCAAACCGCCGCAGCCCAAGCGGGTTCCGCCGCCGCCATCATCCATTCCTGTAACGAGAAAGTAGGAAGTCCTACCGGCTCAGTCTTCCAGGCTCCCGGGCAGTCCCTGAACCATTGCCCGGATCTCGTCCCGAACCCGGCGATAGACCGCCAGCCTGGATTCCTCGTCTTCCATCTCCGCGACAAGGCTCGGGGGATCGTCAAAGCCGCGGTGTACCCGCTTGGCCGATGAGGGGAAAAAGGGACAGTTCTCTGCGGCATGACCGCACAGGGTGACGACGTAGTCAAAAATCACGTCCGGCAGATCGTCGACGGTCTTGGAATGATGGCCGGACATATCCACCCCCGCCTCTTCCATAACGCGCACGGCGTACTGGTTCATGCCGTGCCTGACCACCCCGGCGGACCAGCAGTCTATCCCGGGATGCAGGGTCCTGGTCCAGGCCTCGGCCATCTGGCTGCGGCAGGAGTTTCCGGTACATAGATACAGAATATTCATAAACAACACCTCACTGCGAAATGTTTTCGCAGCGCCACGGCCCTGCGACGCGCTCCTGGCGGCTAGAAAATGCCGAGAAACCGGTTCTTCTTTTTCTCGCCGGAGTCGCTCGAATTATCCGAGCCGCCGCCGACAATAGCCTTCCCCACGCCCTTGATGACCCCGGCCACTCCGCCGATGACCCTGCCCGCAGTGTTGACGACACTCCCCGCAGTGTCGATCACCGCACCGCCGAGCGCCTTGACGTATTCGGAGATGGAGACCCGGTAGGTGGGATTCGCCACTGTTCCCTTGACGCGAATGGGAACCATGACCCCATAGAGATCACCCGAGGCCTTGCCCCCCTGCCCCTCGGAGCTGGCC
>CAMYLL010000375.1 GCA_947259235.1 uncultured Pseudodesulfovibrio sp.
CTTGTCCATGATCACCAGCCGGTTGACCAGATCGAGCATGGAGTGGCGGTGGGTGATGACGATGACGGTCTTGTCCTTGATGTATGGCTCAAGCATGGATTTGAGCCGGTACTCGGACTGGTTGTCCATGTTGCTCGACGGCTCGTCCATGATCAGGATTTCCGGATCGGGGAGGATGGCACGGGCGATGGAGACCGCCTGGCGCTGGCCGCCCGACAGAGACGAGCCGCGCTCGCCGACCATCATGCCGAACCCGGCCGGGTGGTCGCGCACGAAGTCGTTGACCCCGGCGATGTCGGCGGCGTTCTTGATGGACTGGTCGTCCGCCTCGGGCAGGCCGAAGGCGATGTTGTCGCGCAGGGTTCCGTAGAAGAGCAGCGAGTCCTGGGACACGTAGCCCACCTTGCGCCGCAGGTCGGCCACGTCCATCTGGCGCAGGTCGATGTCGCCCACCTTCACGGAGCCGCTCACCGGCTGATACAGCCCCACGCACAGCTTGCCCAGAGTGGACTTGCCCGCGCCGGTGCGGCCCACGATGCCCACCTTGTCGCCGGGCTTGATGTGCAGGTTGACCTCGCTCAGGACAGCCTTGTCCGTGCCGGGGTAGCTGAAGAACACGTTCTCCAGGTCCATGGAAGGCTCCACGACGCCGTAGTGGAACGTCTCCTTGTCGTCGGGACGCTCGCTGGGCATGTCCATGAGCAGGTCCAGCGCGCCCAGGGCCATGCGCGACTGCTGGAAGCGCGAGAGCAGACCGGCCACGGCGCTCAGGGGAGCCATGGCCCTGCCCGCCAGGATGTTGCAGGCAATCAGCCCGCCAACTGTCAGCTCTCCCTTTGAGATGAGGTAGACGCCGATGATGATGATGGCCACGCTGACCATCTGGGTGATGTACACGGAAAAGGTGATGGAGAGGTTGGCCATGACCTTTGCCCGGCTGTTGGAGAGGGCGGACATGCCGACCACGTTCTCCCACCGCGCCTGCATCCGGCCCTCGGCCATGCTGGTCTTGATGGTCTCCAGCCCCTGGACGATCTCGAAGAGCAGGGCGTTCTTCTGAGTGGATTCCTTGTAGTGGCTCTCGATGATGTGCTGAAACGGTATCTGCAGGAACAGCCCGAACAGGATGACCACCGGCACGGCCACGAAGATGGGCCAGGCCAGCGGCCCGCCGATGTAATGGACCACCCCGATGAAGAGCAGCAGGAACGGCATGTCGATGAGGGCCACCAGCGAGCTGGAGCTGAAGAACTCGCGCAGCGACTCGAACTCGCGCACGTTGTTGGCCACCGCACCGGCGGACTCGGGCATGTGGTCCAGCCGGGCGGACATGAGATGCTGCATGATCCGGCTGCCGATGAGCACGTCCGCGTTGCGCCCGGCCACGTCCACGAAATAGCTGCGCAGGTTCTTGAGCAGAAAGTCGAAGAGGTAGGCGATGGCGATGCCGATGGCCAGCGCCCAGAGCGTATCCACCGCGTTATTGGGGATGACCCGGTCGTACACGTTCATGACGAACAGCGGCGAGGCCACGATGATCAGGTTGGTCATGATGCTCGCGCCGATGACGTGGCGATAGATGGGCCAGAACCGGAGCAGAACGCCCCAGAACCAGCGCTTGGTCTTGATCAGCTTGAGCTCGCTGGCCCGCTTGTCGAGGGTGCTCTTGCGGTGGCAGAGGATCGCGTAGCCTGTGTATTCCTCCTCCAGCAGGTTCAGGTCCATCTCCGTCTCGTCCATGCCGTGGCCCGGTACCACCACCTGGGCCACATTGTCCTGGGTATCCAGAAGGACGCAGGCGTTGCCGCCGCGCAGCAGCAGGATGCAGGGCAGGACCAGCTTGGTGATGTTGCGCACCCCGGGGCGGTACACGGTCTTGGCCGTGATGCCGATGCGCTCAGCGGCCCGGACGATGGAGGCCGCCGTGATCACGCCCTCCTGCTGGGGGATGCCCGCCTTGAGCGTGGCCGAGGACACGGGCTTGCCCATGAGCCGGCTGATGATGGAAAGACAAATGACCAGCGGCGGCTGAAAGTCGATATCCTTTGGCGAGAGCCGCTCGTCGCGCGACAGGTCCTGACCGGGCGACGCGGGCGGTTGCGTCGGCTGCCCCGCTTCCTGCCCCTGCGAGGATGCGGACGGCCCCGGAGCGACCCCCTTGGGTGCGGCGGTCTCCTTGGATGCGGCGGTCTCCTTGGGGGGAGCGCCTTTGACCGGTGGAGCGGCGGAGAGCGGTTCGGCGGGCGAGCCCTTGCCAGAAGCGCTAGCGGGCTTCGGTTGCTGTTTCTCGCCCCCGCTGACCGCGGAATCTTTCTTATCGTTTAAGGACATGGTATCACGCTTGGCTAAGGATTTTCGGGCGGGCGACAAGGCAGATGGCGTGCGCGCCGCAGGGCGCACCACTCCACTGTATCCCCCCAGATTATGCCAACCTTTCCTCTGAGCCGTTTTTTGTCAAGCACCATTTTCGATTAATGCCAAATATCTCGGATGCTTTCGGAGTTTTCCACAGTCTTGCCCATAGAGATTCCACGCGTTGTTCCGCCCGGGCGACCAACCGGAGCCGGTCAGGCCGGTTTTGCGGCCTCCGCCGCCAGGGACACTTTGCCCAGCGCGTCGCCCGCCGCCCAGTGCCGATGGGCCTCGGCAATGTCGGCAAAAGCAAAGCGGCGTTCGTCGATGAGCACGGCGAGCGCGTCGTCATCCACCAACCCGGCCACCTCTTCGAGGATGCGGCCATAGGCGGCGCGCCCCTGGCCCGTGATCAGCGGCAGGAGCATGAAGACCACGTGCAGGGAGAGCCCCTTGGCGTGCATGACGCTCAGGTCGTGGGTGCTGCGCGCGGCGGTGGTTACCACCTGTCCGCCCGGAGCAGCGGCCTGGAGGGCGTTGTCCAGATTGGCCCCGCCCACGGTGTCGAAGACCACGTCGAACCCCCTGCCCCCGGTAAATTCGCCCACGTACTCGTCCACGCCCACGGCGCGATAGTCGATGGGGATCGCCCCCAGGGCCTCGGCCACAGCGGCCTTGTGATCGCCGGACACAGTTG
>CAMYLL010000376.1 GCA_947259235.1 uncultured Pseudodesulfovibrio sp.
TTGACAACGTGAAGGCGGTTGCCCCGTACTTTCAGAAGATGCTGGCCGAATTGGCCGACCACCCGATGATCGGCGAGTCGCGCGGGGTCGGCCTCATGGGCGCGCTCGAGATCGTGGCCGACAAGAAAAAGAAATCGCCGTTCCCGGACGAGCTGGGCGCGGAGCTGGACGCCATTGAGCAGCATTGGGCCGAGGCCATGGAAGACGATCTGAACACCGCCGGAGCTTTGGGCCACGTCTTTTCCGCCATCCGTCTGGCCGGGCGCGTGGCCGACGACAAGAACCTGCGCAAGTCCGAGGGCGGGCGCGATCTCTTCACCCGCATCCAGGCCGACATGGCCGCCTGGAGCGAGGTGCTCGGCATCGTCGGCCGCGAGCCGGCCGAGTTCCTGACCGAGCTGCGCGACAACCGCGCCGCCCGGGCGGACATCGACCCCGCCAAGGTCCAGGGCCTGCTCGACGCCCGCCAACAGGCGCGCAAGGACAAGGACTTTGCCAAGTCCGACGCCATCCGCGACGAGCTGCTCGCCATGAACGTCGAAGTCAAGGACACCCCTCAGGGCGCCACCTGGGACGTCGGAACGCGCTAAGCGGAGGCGGGCACAGGGCTGGCCCCAGTGCCGGAGCTTGGGGTGCTGTGCCGACACGTGCGGTTCAGGCGCATGCGCCGGGGAGCGGAAGCTCGACTGTTGCCGGCTTGCCTCTGGCCCATACTTTCTTGGATATATAGCCTACATCTGATGACGAATCCCGGGGCGGGAGCCCGGTGCGGTGATGCCGCCCGGAATTCGCGGGCAATAGTGCCCTGCCGCAGGGACAGTTACGCCTGGAGCTGTTCCCGGACCCGGGCGGCGAACTCGTCCGAGCCCGCGCCGAAGGAGACCAGCTCTATCTGGCCGGGCGCGTGCACGCCGATGCCCAGCTCGGCGCCGCGCCGGATCTGCTCCTGGTCGAATATCGCGCCCTCTGCGACCTTGTCCGTAGCGCCGAACATGCGCAGGATCGCCACGCCCACTGCGTCCACAGCCACCGGGTCGGTCCCGGCCACGATGACGCCGGGCTCCACTTCCTTGCCCGCATGGGGACCGCCGGTGACGAACGCCTTCATTGCGTCCATGATGATGAGATCGTTGCGGAAGACCTGGCTTATCTCGGGGATGAGCGAGCGCTGTCTGTGCGAGCGGTGCAGCTCGCCCATGTAGTTGTAGCCGTCGACCGGGTCATGCTTGGCCACCGCGCCAACCGCATTCTTGAGGGACATGGTGAAGTGCCCGCCGTATTGGTGGGTCTTGAGGCAGCAGGTCTGCACCACCCGGTCGGCCTCGACAAAGGGCCGCGCGAGCAGGAAGCCCCGCGACCAGTGGCTTTTGGCGGGCTGGTAGAGAACGTAGCCCGTGCTGTCCAGCTCGTCCATGTTCACCAGTTTGACATCCAGCTCGCGGGTCAGGGCGCTTACGCCCAGGGTGTCGAGCACCTCGGCCGTGTCCCCCATGCCGCTGCGTTCGGCCAGGGTGATGGTGTTTGCGCCCGCGTCGCGGAGCCCTTCGATCAGGGTGCGCAGGGTGTCGAGATGGGTGGAGGCGGGAAAGGCATCGGCGCTGTTGTAGTTGGCCTTGACGGCCACGGAGGCTCCGTCGAAGCGGTTGAGGTCGAACTGGGCCATGGCCGTGCGCACGCCCTTGATCCGGTTGCCCGTCTTGACGATGACGACCTTGGCGGAGCGCAGCGGGGTGGCGAAAAGCTTGGACCGCTCGGACGCGGCTGCTCGCGGTGCGAAACCCGCACCGGCCAGGATGCCCGCCCCCAGGGCGAGAACGGTCCGCAGACAGTGCCGACGGCCGATGAGACGAGAGTGTTCTGTATCAGGCATGTTGAACCTCCACTCTGAAGCATACGGCCAACCGCCCGCAGAGTAAAGCGACGGTGTTAGTCGCCCTCGGGCGTCTCGTCGATCTCCCGGGTGAAGCCGCATCCCTTCTTGGGACAGGCCAGGTGCTCACCCTTGTCCTTGGTGGTCTTGCGGGTGAGGATCGGGTGGTCGCACTTGGGGCATGCCTCGTTCACGGGCCAGTTCCAGACCGCATAGTCGCACTTGGGATAGGTGGAGCAGGAGTAGAAGATCTTGCCCCGGCGGGACGACTTTTCCACAAGCTCTCCCTCGCATCCCTCCACCGGGCAGGGCACGCCCGTGGAAAAGGGCGCGGCGTAGGTGCAGTCGGGGTAGTTGGCGCAGGCGATGAAGCGCGAGCCTGTGCGCGCCTTCTTGAGCAGCAGCTCGCCGCCGCAGTCGGGACAGACGCCCACCACCTGGGGCTTTTCAGCCTCGATGACGGTGATCTTGCCCTCGGCGTCGCGTTGAAAATTGACGATGCTCTTGCAGTCCGGGTAGCCCGTGCAGCCGAGGAACTCGCCCCGGCGGCTCTGCTTGATGGCCATGGGGCGTCCGCATTTTTCGCACAGGACCCCGGTCTCTTCCGGCGTTTCGCGTTCCACCAGCTGGATGGCTCCCTGCTCATCCCGGGTGAAGTTCTTGATGGTCCGGCAGGTGGGGAAACCCGTGCAGCCCAGGAACTCGCCGGTCTTGCCGAACTTGATGGACATGGGCTTGCCGCAGTTCTCGCACAGGATGTCCGTCTCCTGCTGGGTGCGGCCCATCTCGGTGCGCGCCTTGTCCAGGGTGGGGTAGAAGTCGCCTCCGAAATCCTTGAGCAGCTTTATCCAGTCCTGCTTGCCCGCGGCCACGTCGTCCAGAAGGTTCTCCATGTTGGCGGTGAAGCCGACGTCCATCAGGGCCTGAAAGTGCTCCGAGAGCTGGTCGGACACGGTGAAGCCGAGCTCCGTGGGCACGAACCGCTTTTCCTCCTGCTTGGCGTATTCGCGGTCAAGGAGGGTGGAGATGATGGCCGCGTAGGTGGAGGGTCGGCCGATGCCCAGCTCTTCCAGCGTCTTGACCAACGATGCTTCGGAGTAACGCGGCGGCGGCTGGGTGAACTTCTGTTCCTTTTTCAGCTCGTTGAGGGTCAAAACGTCCCCCTCGG
>CAMYLL010000377.1 GCA_947259235.1 uncultured Pseudodesulfovibrio sp.
ATCGCGCGCGAGACCCGGAGCATCTTAACCTAAGAAAACCAACGGACGCGGCCTGCCGGAGTCTCGGGAGCGCTGTGTTGGGAGGGCCTACACATGGCATCAAGCAACGACCATATTCAGACGTTTACACAGAAGGCGCAGGCTGTTTCGGCGTTCGTCACCGAGGTGAAGGACGAGGACGCGGCCCTGAAGTACGTCATCGATCTGTGCGACAAGAAGGAAGCGTGTCAACTGCTCGCCTCGGGCTGCGAGCGCGACCTGTCCGACAAGGCGGAGCAGTTGTGCGACGACAAGCAGAAAAAGGTCGTGGCCGCGCCCGGCCTCAAGGGACCGCTTTACAAGAAGCTCGAAACCCTCTGCGCCAAGGCGGGGTTTGATTGCATCGAGTCCGGCATGCGCGACCATCTGGCCGGGGTGGATATTGGGTTCACCTTTGCCGAATACGGCATTGCCGAAACCGGAACCCTGATGCTCGATTGTCCGAGCGAGGACCTGCGCCTCGCCACCATGGTCAGCGAGTATCATGTCTGCGTCCTGCCCAAATCGAAGATCCGCAAGGACAGCTATTCCGTGGAAAAGATGATGCTCACCCGCATGGGCAAGACCCCGGACTACCTGTCCTTCATCACTGGAGCCAGCCGCACGGCCGATATCGAGCGCGTTCTCGCCCTCGGCGTACACGGCCCCCTTGAACTGCACATCCTGCTTCTGGAGGACTAGCCATGCAGAAAGCACACGACCTGAAGGAATATCGCAGCGAACTGCGCGAGTCCCTGGATAACGACTTCCTGCGCACCACTCTGGACAATTTTGCCATCGCCTACAGGGCAGGGCGCGCCAATGCCTTCAAGGACATGGATGTCCGCGGGCTGATCGACGAGATCGCCTGCTCCAAGGACGAGGCGTCCTCCCATCTCGACGAGCTATATCGTGAGTTCAAGGAGAAGGCAGAGGCATCCGGCGTTCACGTACACCTGGCCAAGGACGGTGACGAGGCCAACGCCATCATCGCCTCCATCGCCAAGAACGCGGGTTGCAAGAAGATCGTCAAATCCAAGTCCATGACCGCCGAAGAGACGTTGCTCAACCACGCCCTGGAACACGAAGGGCTGGAAGTGACCGAGACCGACCTGGGCGAGTGGATCATTCAGCTACGCCACGAGGGCCCGTCCCACATGGTCATGCCCGCCATCCATCTCTCCCGCTATCAGGTGGGCGATCTCTTTTCCGAGGTCACCGGCACGAAGCAGGACAGCGAGATCGAGAAGCTGGTCAAGGTGGCCCGCCGCGAACTGCGGCAGAAGTACGTCGAGGCGGACATGGGCATCTCCGGCGCCAACTTTGCCGTGGCCGAGACCGGCGGCATAGGCCTTGTCACCAACGAGGGCAACGCCCGCCTGGTGACCACGCTGCCCCGGGTTCATGTGGCGCTCATGGGGCTGGACAAGCTCCTGCCCACCCTGCACGACGCCCTGCGCATCCTGCGGGCCCTGCCGCGCAACGCCACTGGCCAGGCCATAACCTCCTACGTTACCTGGATCACCGGAGCCAACGAGTGTGCCGCCGCGCCCGACGGCAAGAAGGAAATCCACTACGTCATGCTCGACAACGGCCGCAGCGAGCTGGCCAAAGACCCGCTCTTCTCCCAGGTGCTGCGGTGCGTGCGCTGCGGCGCGTGTGCCAACGTCTGCCCGGTCTACCGCCTTGTGGGTGGGCACAAGATGGGTCATATCTATATCGGAGCCATCGGCCTGATCCTGACCTACTTCTTCCATGGCAAGGAAAAGGCCAAGAACCTCGTCCAGAACTGCATCAACTGCGAGGCGTGCAAGGATATCTGCGCCGGCGGCATCGATCTGCCTCGTCTGATCAAGGCGATCCACGCCCGGATTCAGGACGAGGACGGTCATCCGCTCCCCAGCCTGCTGCTGGGCCGGGTGCTCAAGAACCGCAAGCTCTTCCACACCCTGCTGCGCACGGCCAAGTGGGCCCAGAAGCCCGTGGCCGAGAAGGACGGCTTTATCCGTCACCTGCCCATGGTCTTCTCCAAGGAGCACGGCTTCCGCGCCCTGCCCACCATTGCCGAGACCCCGTTCAGGGACCGGTGGCCGGAGATTCGCCCGCAGGTTGACAAGCCCAAGTATCGCGTGGCCCTGTTCTCGGGCTGCGTGCAGGACTTCGTCTACCCCGAGCAGATGGAAGCGGCGGTCAAGCTGTTCGCGGCAGAGTCCGTGGCCATGGAGTATCCCATGGAGCAGTCCTGCTGCGGCCTGCCTGTCCAGATGATGGGCGAGACCAAGGCCTCCCGCGATGTCTGCGTGCAGAACCTGCGCGCCTTCGAACCGGGAGCATATGACTACATCATCACCCTGTGCGCCTCCTGCGCCGCGCACCTCAAGCACAACTATCCCAAGCTGGTGATGGATACGCCGAGCCTGGCCCTGAAGGCCTCCGAGTTCGCGGAGAAGGTCATCGACTTCAGCTCCTTTGTCCATGACGTGCTCAAGGTCAAGGACAAGGACTTCTCCAAGAGCTCCGGCAAGGCAACATACCATGCCCCGTGCCACTTGTGCCGCGGACTCGACGTCCACGACGCTCCCCGCGAGCTGATCGCGACCGGCGGCATGGAATATGTCGAGTGCAACGAGGAAGAGGTCTGCTGCGGATTCGGCGGAACCTTCTCCATGAAGTTCCCGGAGCTCTCTGCGGAACTGCTCAAGAAGAAACTCGCCAATGTCGAGGAAACCGGGGCCGATGTCCTGCTGACCGACTGCCCCGGCTGCATCATGCAGCTGCGCGGCGGCCTGAAGGCCAAGGGTTCCGCAGTCAAGGTCCGCCACATCTCCGAGGTGCTGGCCGACAACAGAAAGAAGTAAGCGTCGTCGGTCGGATCGGGCTTGCTGTGCCCGGAACGACTGACGGCAGGCAGGCGGGGGCCGTTCTCCCAACGACTCCCGCCTGCACTCGAAATTGCATGAGGCTCCCAGGTTGGACCGCAATCCCTTGAAGCAATGCCACGCTTCCTC
>CAMYLL010000378.1 GCA_947259235.1 uncultured Pseudodesulfovibrio sp.
TGGAGTAGTGGGCGTTGAGCTGTCTGAGCACCTTGTCTGAAATCTTGGGATGGAAGGCGTGCATGTGTACGTCGATGCGCATGATCTTGAAATGCCTGTATTTAAATTTTAAACAGTTGTTTGAATGATTTGAAAATAATGTCGCCTGGATTCGTTCGGATTGCAACTGTCAGCGACGGTAGTTGGGATGGATCAGTCGAACATGTCGCGGAGCCAATCGGGAACGCGTACGGGTTTGCCGGATGTCCCTATGGCGGCGTGTTCGGTCATGCCTGTGGCGTGGAGGACGGTCTTGTCCCGGTTCATGACCTCGTAGCTGAAGGTCATGGAGGCGCGTTTCCATTCGGTGATGCCCACATGGACTAAAATCTCATCGTCGAAGCGCACCGGTGCGCGGTAGCGGCACTGGGCCTCCCGCACAGGCAGGATGATGCCGCGCTCCTCGACCTCGGCATAGCTCATGCCGTGTTCCCTGATGAAGAAGCTGCGTGCGCGTTCAAAAATATGCAGATATTCGGCATAATAAAGGACGCCCATGGTGTCCGTCTCCCCGTAGGAGACAAAATGGCGATACCAGGAGGACGAGGACGGGAATTCCGGCTTGGCTATCATTGTCGCATCTCCAGCTTGTTCATGGCAAAAGAGAGCAGCTCGTACCCCTTATCAAGGGCAATGCCCGTGCTCTGGGCGTTCTTTTCGCTGAAGCTCGCCACCCCGGAGGCTTTAAGGCCGGGGCCGTTGACGATGAAGGGGACCGGGTCCATGGTGTGGGTGCGCTCGGCAATGGGGGTGAAGTGGTCGCAGGTGACGATCCATGCGACGTCCTCCCCCTTGAGCGCTTCGCGCAGCGGGGCCACCACGCGGGCATCGAAGCGGCTGATGGCTTCGACCTTGTCGGCCGCGTTGCCGCCGTGGCCACATTCGTCCGGCCCTTCGAGGTGGATAAAGGCGAAGTCGTTGTCCTTCAGAAAGTCGAGGGCGGCGTCCACCTTGCCCTGGTAATTGGTTTCGAGCAGGCCGGTGGCCCCCTCGATGTCCAGTACGCGCATCCCGGAGGCGTTGCCCAGCCCCTTGATCAGGTCCACGGCAGAGATGACCGCGCCGCTCAGGCCGAAGGTCTCGCGGAAGTCGGGCAGGATCAGCGGGCGTCCCTGGCCCCAGGGCCAGATGGCATTGGCCATGCTCATGTTGATGTCCCTGTCTGCCAGCAGGTCCGATGCCTCGAAGACCAGGTCCCACAAAGGCGTGCTGCGCGAAAAGGCGCGCAGATCGTATTTGATGGACTTGTCGGTGATGTCGTGGGGCGGATTGACGAACAGGGCCGCGTCGTCGGTCAGTGCGCCGCCTTTCTGAACCAGCAGATGACGGTACTGCACGCCGGGGTAAAAGACATAGGTGTCGTTGCCGAGTTTTTCCTGCAACGCCTCGATGACAGGGCGGGAGACTTCGGTAGCGATATGACCGGAGGAATAGTCTCGCATGTAGCCGTCTATGTTCAGCTTTGAAACTGTGACCAGGTTGAGCCGCCAGACGAGGTCGTCGGGGTCGAGCGTAAGCCCCTGGGCAGCGGCTTCGATGGGGCCGCGTCCGGTGTGGTAGCGGGCCGGGTCAAAGCCGAGCAGGGACATGTTGGCCACGTCCGACCCGGGAGCCATGCCCTTGGGTACGGTCCTGGCGCATCCGACGATGCCGGTTCTTGCCAGCTCGTCCATGTTCGGGGTGACGGCGGCTTCCATGGTGGTTTTGCCGCCGAGTTCATTCAGGGGCCAGCCGCCCATGCCGTCAGCAACGAGATAGAGTAGTTTCATTCCGGGTTCCGGTTAGAGGATTCTGAAGCTGACGCAGGGCTCGACGCTGAAGTCCATGGCGTCCACCTCGGCAATGACGGCCGTCACTGCGTCGGCGCGCGTCTCGTGGCTGATGATGACCAGGGGAACGCCGTTGGCTCCCCCCTCGCCGTCCTGCACGGCCTGGGCGATGGACACGCCGTGGTCGGCCATCGACCGGGTGATGGCGGCCATGACGCCGGTACGGTCGGCAACGGTGAACCGGAAGTAGAACTTGGACTCGGATTCACCCGGCGGGACGATCTCCGCCCTGCTGATGGGCTGATTGCGAAACCCGGTGTTGTCTATCATGTCGCAGCTGCCGTCGAGCTTGTGTGACAGGGCCATGATGTCGGCTAGTACGGCGCTGCCCGTGGGCAGGTCGCCCGCGCCCTGGCCATGGAGCATGATGGGGCCGACGGCGTTGCCTTCCAGCCGGACGGCGTTGTAGTTGCCGCCGACTCTGGCCAGCAGGTAGGTGTGCGGAACCAGGGCGGGATGGACGCCCGCTTCCAGCCGGCCATGAAGGACCATTGCGTGGGCCAACAGCTTGATGCGATAGCCGAACTTGCGCGCAAAGGCGATATCCATGGGCGTGACGGTGGTGATGCCCTGGATGGGAAGCTCGTCCAGGGGATAGTCCACGCCAAAGGCCATGCGGATGAGCACGCACAGTTTGTGGGCGGTGTCGAATCCTTCGATGTCGAAGGTGGGGTCCGCTTCGGCGTAGCCAAGGGCCTGAGCCTCGGCAAGGGCGGTCTTGAAGTCCATGCCCTTTGTCGTCATCTCCGAAAGAATGTAGTTGGCCGTGCCGTTGACGATGCCGAGCATTTTGTCGATCTCGTCCCCGGCCAGGTTCTCCTTGAGAGTCTGAACGATGGGGATGCCGCCCGCGCAGCTGGCCTCGAACATGAGGCCGACGCCGTTGGCGCTGGCCGCCTCGAAGAGCTCCAGGCCGTGTACGGCCAGGAGATGCTTATTGGCCGTGACCACGTGCTTGCCCGCGGCAAAGGCCTTGAGAGTCAGCTCCCTGGCGGTGTCCAGTCCGCCCATGAGCTCCACGACGATATCGATATCCGGGTCGTTGACCAAGGTATCGAGATCGTCGGTGAAGGTAACCCCGGGACCGGGGTCCACAGCGCGCTGCTTGTTGAGGTCGCGCACGAGGACTCGTTTAATCTCGATGCGTTTGCCGAGTC
>CAMYLL010000379.1 GCA_947259235.1 uncultured Pseudodesulfovibrio sp.
TGTCGCGGGCCAGGTGGTGGTTGGCGGCGGTGATGTTGAGGGCGGGCGAGCCGGGCGAGGCCGCGCTCTGGCGGACCAGGGCGCGCCCGGCGGCCATGAGCAGGGCCGCGCCGATGCCGTGGCCCGACACATCGCCCACGGCCACGGCTATGCGCCCGCAGACCTCATCGTCGCAGCCAATGTAGTCGTAGAAGTCACCGCCTGTCTCGTCGGAGAAGCGGGCCGTTCCGGCCAGCTCCAGGCCGGGGATCACCGGCGCGTGCTCCGGGAGCAGGTTCTGCTGCACCTCCTTGGCGATGCGCAGGCCGTCGCTCATGCGTCGGCCGACGCGCAGGGCGGAGATCATGGCGTTGGTGTGGGCCGCGATGACGCCCATCTCGTCGCAGGTGACCACCGGCACGCGGCGGGACAGGTCGCCCCGGCTGACGCGTTCGAGGATGTCCGTCTCGTTGCCGAAGAGCAGCCGCAGATTGGTGGCGTATGAGAAGGCGAGGTTGACGACCATGACCAGCAGAAAGCCCATGACGAAGAGGATCTCGATGAGCACCGACCGGCCCAGGACGTCGAAGGACGCCGGGGTGAGCACCTGCTCCGAAAGCCAGTGCAGGTCGCGGATGAGCACCAGCAGGATGATGGCCGTGGCCAAAATGACGATGCTGATAGTCACCAGGATGAACTTGCGCGCTATGGGGACGAGGCAGCGGGGGGGAGTAAAGGACGCCTGGCCGTGCTGGGCCTTGCCGATGATCTTTCGCTCGCGTTCAAGGGACAGGTCCAGGGCCGCGAACAGCCCGACGGTGAAGAGCCCCAGGGCGACCTTCAGACCGCTTTGGAAGAATCCGAACCCGTAGAGCAGCCGCAGGAGGGCCGCAGCGGCCAGGGCCGCGCCGGAAAACAGGGCCAGGTCGAGGGAGAACTGGACAAAGGCGTGGCGCGAGGGCGGGCGTTGCTTCATGAGCGGGCCCTCGATCAGGACGCGCAGGGCAAAGGCTCCGCCAAGGGGGAAGAAGAGAACCAGCCCCAGCTCCCAGACACCGAGGGAGTCGAGCAGCGGACAGACCTGCCCGCCATAAATCGCACCGGCGATCACGGCTGTAAGGTAATATGTCACGGCCCGCATGGGCATGGTTCCTCCCCGGCGCGGAGAGCCTGGGTATTTTTTGTCCTATCTCTTTGCCAATCGCGAGTATCTCGTTTAATCATAGGATACCCCATGTCCACTGGACAAGTCTTTTTCAAGTGAGGTATTTTCCCGAAATGAAGAAACTATTTCCTCTCATCGTGCTGGCTGTCGTGCTTTCCGCCTCCGCCTGCCTTGCGGCTGACGGGCTGCCTCTGAGCCTGGCCGGATACACCCTGGGCAAAGACGTGATGACATACAAGTCCCACTGCGAGGACGGCGAGGCCATCCCCATGTCGGACATGCCGTTTCTGACCGAGGCCCACCTGCGGCCGGACGTGATCCCCGGCATCCGCGGCGGCAGTCTGATCTATGGCAACTGTCTCGACAACCGTCTGGTTCGCATCAAGCTCAAGTTCCACGACCAGAGCCAGAAGCTCTTTGACAAGCTGCTCAAGAAGTACACCGCCGCCTTTGGCAAGCCCGACAGCTATCAGGGTGACACCTTCAAGAACGTCATCGCCTGGCAGTGGGATTTCGCCAAGGGCGACCAGTCCGTCACTGTGCTGCTCATGTGGAGCCGCGACAACGAGATGCGGCCGGGCGTGTCCATCAAGATGACCCTGAATTCCCTGCTCGACGCGGAATACGCCTGCTACAAGGAAGTATTCGCCAGGGAGGAGAAGGACAGGGGCGGTCCCACGGCCATCCGGGGTCTGGGCGACTTCGTGCCCCGCTAGGATGACCGAGTACGTTTGGAGCGGCGTGGGCCTGACCGTCCCCGACGGATGGGAACCCGTGACCCTGGAGCGGGACGCCCTGCTCCTTGGCGACGGGGTGCGTCCGCTCTGCGAGCTGAAATGGCGCAGGGTGGAGGGAGCCTTTTCCTTCGACAAGCATCTCAAGCGGCTGGCCAGGGAATATCGTGACGCCGACGTGCGCTCCGTGGCCGAGGACGAGCCGCCGGCGGCCTGGGCCGCGGCCCTTGAACGTCTGGGCCGCTCGGGTCTGCGTTCCCGGAGCTTCATCTGGCGTACCGGCGAGCACCGGGGCATCGGCGCGGCCCTGCATAATCCGGCTACCGGGCTGGCCGTTCTGGTCCAGTTCTTCGTGGTGGACGAGGAGGACGGGCAGGCTGCCGAGGTTCTGGAAACATTTCGCGACCACACCGGCGGCAAGACCGTCCCTTTTGCCATGTTCGGCCTGCGCGGGTGTGTTCCGGCGGGGTTCTCGCTGGAGACTTTCTCCTTCAAACCCGGCCATTACAGCGTGCAATACTGGCGGCCCCGCAAGCCGGGCAAAGCGACGCGACAGCCTGCGGGCAAGGGTGCGGGAACGCGGCTGACCTTCGAGCGGTTCGCTCCGGCCAGCGTACTGCTCAAGGGGCAGACCCTGGACGGCTGGGCCGCCGGGAATCTTTCGGACCCGCCACCCAAGGGGATGCCCGTGACGTCGGCCGACCCGGGGTTCCACTGGTCCGGCGTGACCGGCTCGTCCTGGCTGCGCAGGCTCCTGCGGCGGGAGAACCACGCCCGGGGCACGGTCTGGACATCCCCCACCGCCAACTCCATCCTGGCCGTCACCGCCACCGGCACCGTGCCCCTGGCCGATGCAGATTACACCCCCATCGTCGAGTCCTATGAGCTGGTTTAAGAAAACGCCTCCCCGGCCGACCATCCCGCGTTCCGAGGCTCTGAACATGGTTCCGGTGCGCAACGGCGCGGTCACGGTCACCACCACAGGCGACGGCCACGTGCTCCTCGCCTATCCCCTGGCCGTGAAGCCCTGGTTCGGGCGGCTGGCCGAGAAGGTCAACCTGTGGGACCAGCGGCCCATGGTCAAGCGGCTCGAACTCGACGAGATGGGAACCTTTTTCTGGGACCGCATCGAATG
>CAMYLL010000380.1 GCA_947259235.1 uncultured Pseudodesulfovibrio sp.
GGGTGGATTCGGCGGATTCGGCGGCGGCGGGTTCGGCGGCGGCGGCGCGTCCGGCGGCTGGTAAACACGAAGGAATAGACATGACCAACCTCGCACAGACCTTTCTGACCAAGGACGAGCAGGACACCCTGGTGGCCTGCGTCAAGGACGTGGAGACCCGGACCTCCGGCGAAATAGTGCCGGTGATCGCCTCGGCAAGCTACGAATATCCCCGCGCCTCGCACATCGGCGGGCTGCTGCTCGCCATCCTCGCCGCCCTGGGCGTGGCCACCTTCATCGGGCACACGGACATGTGGGCCTTCCTCGGCCTGTTCCTGCTCTTCTACCTCGTCTTCTCCCGCGTGGTGGCCGCCGTCCCGGCCATGAAGAAACCCTTCGTCACCAAGGCGGAGATGCGCGAAGAGGTGGAAGAGGCGGCGATCACGTCGTTCTACCTCAACGGACTGCACCGCACCCGCGACCTCACGGGCATCATCATCTACGTCTCCGTGTTCGAGCGCAGCGTCCAGGTGCTGGCTGACAAGGGCATCAACGACAAGGTGAACCCCGATGTCTGGGAGGAAGTGGTGATCATGATCACCGAGGGCATCCGCCAGGGACGCCCGGGCGAAGCTCTGTGCCGGGGCGTAACCCGCTGCGGCGAGCTTATCGCCGAGCACTTCCCCATCAAGGCGGACGACACCGACGAGCTGCCCAACCTGATCATCGAGGGCGAGGCCCGGTAGCAGACGACGGAGTCCTCGGGCTCCCGGCTGCACGATCTTCACGAAATCCCCGCAAAACCACCGCGAAAACGTCACCCATGGCTGGTCTTCTGTACGAAAGGAGACCAGCCATGTGCAATGCCATCCCCTTGGCCGCGCTGCTCACCGGCCTGCTGGCCGGGCTCACCCTGCTGCGCTTCGCCCGCTCGACCAGCCCCAACGCCGCCCTGCTCACCCACGCCCTGTCCGCCATCGCCCGGGGCGACGACCTCGGCGACCCTGATGAACCCGTCGCGGAGGACGCACCCTCCTGCCCCGGACCGGGCGGCATGGTTCGCAGTCTCCCCTCTGCGGGGTAGCCTGATCCCGGCACAAGCGCGCTGGCTCCCGGGGTAAAATTCATGTAGGAGTGTCCGTGGTGTCATTCACCCGAACCACTCACCCATCGCCATGATCAATCGCATCCTCGACAGCTTCAGCCACCTCATCCGCAAGAACCTGCTGCTCATGGGCATCCTGGGCGCCATCTGGATGAGCATGCACCACCCGGTCCCCCTGGCCTATCTCGACAGCTTCGACGTCAACGCCCCGCTGGTGGCCACGATCTTCATCATCCAGGGGCTGCGGATGTCCTTCGAGGGGTGCGGTAACCTGCGCAGCTACGCGACCATGATCGGCGCGGCCGCCCTGGTCTCGGTGGTCTGCTATCCCCTGCTGGCCCACTTCCTGTCGCTGGCCTTCGGCCTGGAGGCGGACTTCCGCATCGGCTTTATCCTGCTGGCCAGCCTGCCCAGCTCGCTTGAGGCGGCCATGGCCATGGCCGCCAGCGCGGGAGGCGACCCGCTCACCGCCATCATCCTCCTGGTCTCCCTCAACCTCATCGGCATCGTCTCCATCCCCACCAACCTCGCCCTGTGGCTGGGCGGCGTGGCCCACGTGAGCGAACTGCTGGTGCTCAAGAAGCTGCTGCTCTATCTCTTCATCCCCGCCTTTGCCGGGCAGATGCTGCGCCGTTTCCTTCCCCGTCTGCCGCAGAAGACCGAGACCCTTTCCCACTACGTGCCCATGGTCTGCATTACCATCCTGGTCTATACGTCCTGCTCGCGCGAGTCCGCCCTGTTCCACTCCCTGCGCCTGAGCGACCTGGCCCATATCGTGGCCCCCTGCGTCCTGCTCCACGTGATCATGATCGGCGTGGCCCACCTCACATCCCGGCGCGCCCTGCGCCTGGCCCGTACGCCCTCGCGCTCGTTCCTGTTCATCACCTCGGACAAGCCCATGTCCCTGTCCGTGGCCCTGTGGAGCATGGCCTACGCCAAGGATCACCCCCTGGCCATCTTCCCCATCCTGGTCTTCTACGTGGGCCAGGTGGTCTTCGACAGCGTGGTGGTCTCCGGCATGATCAGAAACGACATCAGGGACGAGAGCGGGAACACGGGCGCATAGGCACGGACTCCCCGCGCCCCTCTTGCGGCCTCTCTGTTGCGGCTCCTCTCTCTGTTGCAGCCCCTCTCTGTTGCAGCCCTTCTTTGTTGCAGATAGTTGTGGTTCGACCTTCTTCACCGTATTCATTGTTTTATCTCGCCTGTTCCCACGAAAGAAAAACAGACCGCCCCCGCGCGTCCAAGGATGCGCGGGGGCGGTCTGTCGCGGCCCGTTGGGGGCCGAAAGATTGTCCCGTCTGTTAGAAGAAGGCTTCCATGATGTTGTCTATCTGCTCGCAATACTTGTCCGCCGCCTCCAGCAGCACGGTGTCGGCGTCCAGGCCGAGCAGCTCCCAGGCGTCGTCGTCGATGCCCGGGATCACGTACATGCCGCCCTGGGCTATCTCCACCGCATTGGTCAGGTTGTCGGCCACGTGGATGATCGTCGGCTCCAGCGGATTGGGGAACTCCATGGGGTTGTGGTGATAGTTGATCATGTTGGAGAGCCCCTCGGGGAACTTCCAAGCCGCCAGCAGCGAGCGGCTGACATCGGTGTGGCAGAAGTCCATGATGGCGCGCTCCGCCTCCACCAGGGGGATGGAGTTCTCGCGGGCGAAGAGCATGGCCTCGGTGGAGGCGTAGGGCAGCTTCTTGAAGAGGATCAGCCTGCCCACGTCGTGGAGCAGACCGGCGATGAAGAACCGCTCGGGCGGCAATCCCACCTGGGTCCCGGCCAGGATCTTGGCAAAGATGCCGCAGGTGATGGAGTGGCGCCAGAAGGTGCGCATGTCCACCAGCTCATGGGGGATGTCCTTGAAATAGTTGATGGCGGATATTCCGAGAGCCAGAGTGGACAGCTCCTTGGCTCCCACCATGGTCAC
>CAMYLL010000381.1 GCA_947259235.1 uncultured Pseudodesulfovibrio sp.
GACGGACTCTTCGATCTCCTTGACCCATTTCAGATAGTGGTCCGCCATCTCCTTGACCTTGGGGTCGGCGCTCTTTTGCAGGGTCTCCAGTTTCTTGCGCAGGCGCAGGGCTTTGTCGATCTTGGTCCGGTTGTACTTGCCGTCGCCCACGTGGAAATTGACGTTTTTGACGGCGTCCAGAATCGTCGGAAAGAAGCTGTCTTCGACCAGCGGTTGTCCCTTTTCCCCGGCAGCCGTCTGCACATACCTGCGCAGCACCTCGTCGATGCGGCGGTCGGTGTCCGGCCGGATCTTCATCTTGACCACGGTGCGCTTCTTCCCCTTGAAGCTCTCGGTGAAGATCAGCGCGTTCTGGTCCTCCACGTCGCCACTGTCGAAGGGCAGGGTCTTGCCCTGCCAGCCGAGTTTGCGGGCCTCCTCGACCAGGGTCTCTTCGGCGGAGGAGAGCAACTTTTTCTTCCCGGTGGCGGCGCTCAGCTTGTCGAAACGGAAGCCCCGATCCCCCAGCACATCGGCGTAATAACCCTCGAAGTCCCGCCGGAGGTTGTGTTTCCGCTCCAGGGCCTGATCGTAGAAATGCCGCAGCCCGGCAGGGTCCTTGGTGAACCGTCCCTCGGCGTAGGGCCGCAACAGATCGAGGTAATCCTCGTCGGCGATCTTTTCGACTTCCTGGATGTAGCGCAGGGTCGCGTTCGGATCGACCCGTACCTTCCCTTCCTTGGCCGCCCGGAAGACCTTGTTGTAAAATGGCTCTTCCTCGCCGCAGACGCCGTTGGGGTGATAGTCGAGCGAGAGCTTGTCCTGGCCCAGAAACTTGAAGGCCTGGCCTTTGTCGATGCCGTAGACGCGACCGTCCCGGGCGCGGATGAACTGCTTGGAATGTCCATCGTGGTTGGCGATCAGCCAGTCGACCACATGCTCGCGCTGAATCTGCTCCAGTTCGATGGTGGTCAGATCCTGCGGCAGGATATTGCGAAAATCGAAGTCGTCCCGCAGATCGGTACGCCATTTCTGGATGGAGCCGGTGCGGCCGTTCAACTGGATGGTGCGCACCTCGATGGAATGGGGGTCGATCAGGCGGCCGATCTTGTAGGCGGCTTCCTCTCCGAAGGCGATGAACTCATCGTCCTTGCGGCCAATGGGCTTGAACAGCCATTTGTCGCCGTTTTCGTCGGTCCAGAACTCCTTTTCGTGTGCGCCGCCGACAGCGGCCTTGCCGGATTTCTTGAATTTTGACGGCAGTCCCTTCTGCTGCCATGCGGTATCGACGGTAGCGAACTCCACACCTTTCTTGCCGATCTTGGCCTCGGGCGGCTTGACCGGGCTCGGCTGTGGAGCTGGTTTCGGCGACTCCTTCTTCGGTGTGGCGGGCTTGGCCGGAGCGGCCTTTTTCTTGCCACCATGTTTTTCTGCCCAGGTGGCGTGCTTGGCGTCGATGCTCTCCTGAACCGCCTTGATTTTCGCGGGATCGGTTTCGGTAAAGAGCGTGGTCAGCTCATCCTTATTGGCCCATTGCCAATGCTGGACCTTGGTCTCCTTAGCGAGTGTCTTAAGCTCGGCCGATTTCAGCTTGCCGATCTGTTCCTGGAAGAGCTGTTTCTTAAGGGCGATTTCCTTGCTGTGGGCCGCGAGCATCTCCTGAGGCAGATCGGTCCCGCCGGAAACAGTCTTTTCCGCCTTGGTAATCGCGTCGAGAAAATCCTTGTAGCCGGTCGGCGAGTCGGGAACGACCACTGCCTTGGCGGCGTCTTCGAGGGACGTTTTCTGTTTCTGGATCAGCTTCTGCTTGGCCTCGTCGACCGCTTTTTGCTTGACCGACTCGGCCATGTCGGTACCGGCCTTCTTCTGCAGCGCCTCGACGAGCTGCTGCTTGTTCTTGAGAATGCCGATACCGTGCTTCTGTTTGGCCGCCGCGAGCTCCTTGCCCATCAGGCCGCTGTGGTCCACGCCGGGCTCCAGCTTGTCGAGCAGCTCGATGGTCTCCTTCTTGGTCATGTTGAGGGAGATGTCGTTTTCCTTCGCCATCTCCTTGAGCTGCTGGGCGGTCATGCCTTCCAGGCCCTCGGGAGGCGGAATCTTCGCCATCTGCGCGGCGAGCATCTTCGCCTGTTTGAGTTCCGCTTGCTTCAGTCCAAGCAGTTCGATCAGTTCGTCCTTGGTCCGCAGCAGACCGACCTTGTGTTCCTTGAGCTTGGCGCTGAGCGCCGCTCCGGCCAGGTCGCCGTGATCGATGCCCGGTTCGGCCAGGTCGAGCAGCTTGATGAAATCGGCCTTGGTCCGGGCGATGGCCACACCGTTCTGTTTCGCCATGGTCTGGAGCTGTTTGACCGTCAGTGAGCCGAGGTCGGCGATGTCGCCGTTTTCGAAGGCGCTCTTCAGATTGGCGTTCTCCTTGGCCTGGGCGTCGGCCATGCCTTCCAGCACATGGGGCGGGAGAATGCAGGCGTCCCCCTGCGATGCCTGGGCGTCTGCCTGGGCGGCCATCTCGCTGCCGCAGACGGTCATCGGCCAGGCCACGATGTTGGTGCAGCGGCAGTGCGGATGCGCGGGTTGCTGAGGGAACTTGTCGATGGGAAAGGTCTTGCCGTCCAGGCCGCCGCAGACCGGGCACATGCGCTCGTCCTCCATGGCCAGCCATTCCAGCTTCTGGATGCCAACCCGCTCGTGGAACTTGAGCCTGCCCATGTTGTGGGCGCGGAGGACCTCGGTGCGGGCGATCATCTCCATGCGGTACTGCGCCTTGCTGAACACCCGGCTTCCGGCCTGGCGAAAGGAGTCCTTGTCGACAATCACCTTGCCCATGTCCCGGACGATGTCGTCGGCCCCCTTGCCCGTGGCGACGCCGTTCAAGATGGTGCGCTTGATGCCGTCTGCGAGCTCGCGGTGGACGTCACCGGCAAGGGTAAGGTTGTACTGCGCCATGAAGTCGAGGGCATTGGTGTCGACGATGGTGAACACCTTGGTGGCCAGCTTGTCGATGCCCTCGGGCTTCAGGTCGGCGTAGAAC
>CAMYLL010000382.1 GCA_947259235.1 uncultured Pseudodesulfovibrio sp.
CGCCGGACTTCGGCTACTCGGGCTGGGCCGCCCTGGGCAACGGGGAGTATTTTTGCGCCTACCATCACGGCGGCGGCAACGAACCCGGCTACCAGCCCATGCACACCGCCCGCGTTCTCGGCACCCGGTTCACCGAGGACGACTTCGAATGATCACCCGGACGCCGCTGGCGTACACGCACGGCGACACCCGGCTCCTCGGCCTGCTGGTGCACGACGACGCCCGCCAAGGCCCCCTGCCCGGAGCACTGGTCTTTCACGAATTCATGGGACCGGGCGACTACATGCTGCCCCACGCCGAGCTGCTGGCCCGCCACGGCTACGCGGCCCTGCTGTGCGACATGTATGGAGACGGCGTGCGGCCTGCGAATAAGCAGGAAGCCTCGGCTCAGGCCAGGATATACCGGGCGGACAGGCAGCTCATGCGCGAGCGGGCCATGGCCGGGTTTTGCGCCCTGGCGCGGCACGGTCTGGCCGATGCGGAACGGATGGTGGCCGTGGGGTTTTCCTTTGGCGGGTGCGCTGCACTGGAGCTGGCCCGCTCCGGCGCGGCGCTGAGAGCCACGGCGAGCTTCTACGGCTATCTGAACACGCCGCTGCCCTGCAACGCCGATACGGTGAAGGGCCGGATTCTGGTGCTCCACGGAGCCCACGACAAGGTGGTTCCCATGGCCGAGATAGAAGTGTTTGAAAGGGAGATGCGCGAAGCAGGGATTGATTATCGGGTGGCGGTCTATCCCGATGCGGGCCACGGATTCGCCAATGCGGCCCAGCCGGGCGAGCCGGCCACCGGCTCCAGGTATTGCGAAACAACCTGCCACCACGCCTGGGAGACGACCCTGGATTATTTCAGGCTGAGCACGTAGGTCTTCCCGCCTTCCTGCCCGGAATCGCTTGACGAACCGCCGGACGCACGCCTTCTGTTGCGCTCCATGGCGGTCTTTTGATGCGCGGCGGTCACGCCTTCGCGGGTCTTGCGGTCCTGCTCTCCCCGGGCGGCTTCCTCGGCATTCAGGGAGCGCATGAAGGCCAGGGCCTCGGCCATGTCCGGGTTCAGCTCAAGGGCGCGGTCAAGGTGCGTTCGGCACTTTTCGCAGTCGTCGCGGCCGTGGTAGGCCCGGGCGATGTTGAAATGCAGGTTCTCGTCGTCGGCGTTGACCTCAAGGGCCTTGGTGTAGAAGCGGATGGCGTCGTCGAAGCATCCCTGCTTGCGCAGGTTCATGCCGAACTCGTTGAAGCGGTGGCGCTGCTCTTCGCGGAAGGTGTCGTCGATGTTGAGCAGCTTGTCGAGGACCGTGCGCAGCTTGGTGAATTCCTGCTGCTCCGCATAGACCTCCGACAGCCCCATGTTGCCGTCGACGGAATCCCGCTGCATGAGCACGGCCTCGCAGAATTCCTGCTCCGCCCTATCCAGCTGGCCCATGTTGAAGTAGCGGCGGCCCATGCGCACCTTCTTCTGCAACGCCTCCATGCAGGGCAGGGTGTTTTCCTGATAATAGCCAAGCTCCGGGGTGTAGAAACGGAGAAAATCCTCCCGGCTCACCAGGGTGCAGACGCCCGACGGGACGTGGTTCGCGTTGAGCGGACGGACCTCGAACAGATCCTCGCTGCGCTTGCGCACGAACCAGAATGTGCCGTGCCGGTAGCGCGAGCCACGCTCGCCGACCTTGTACTCATACCTGGTACTGTGGGAATAGACTCCCATCACCTCGTATTCGTCGTCCACACACACTCTCCGTGAAAGGCTTGCGACGGAACATACCCGCTCCGGCCCGAAGGATCAAGCCAAGGCGAAAACCTCGGGGCTATTGCGCGTCGGCCGCCTTATCAAGGCAGTATCTCAGGTCAAAGGTCTTGACTGCAACGCCGGCCGCCACGTCGTACATGCTTTCGCAGACAAGGCTGTCCAGCATCTGCCGGGCGATGAACAGTCCCATGGCGTCGAAGCTCGTGCGCTTGATCTCCACACAGACGTGGGCCTTGAGACAGGTGTCCCATTCACCATCCGGGCCGCAGTGTTGCAGGACCACGCGCAGGCCGCCTTCAGCCCTGTAGAGGGAAACGGTAATGTCCTCTTTCCTGCCTGCCGAGCGGATGGTGCCGACGCAATAGGAAAAAACACCCTCGACGCAGACCTGGAGACGACGTGAATCCAGAGAGGAGACGCCTTCGGAGGCAAGCCACACATCAAGCCCCGCGTTGATGACGCCGATGTCCTGTTTCCTGGACGGCACGATCCACCTGATTGTCGCCTGCACTCATGTCCTCCCGGTCAGCCATGTACCAACTCTATGTGACGGGGAATACGGCAAAAGAGCCACAGTGGCAAACTGCAATAGCAGGACTTGGCTCCAAGCCGCCTTTCAGGCATGATGATCACAAAGCACACGGAGAATGCAGATGCAGCAAGATGAGATCATGCGTGTTTTTGAGGCATACTTCGAGAAATACAAGAAAACGGAGGGAGACCGCTCCTCCTGGTCCGCCTTCTGGACCGAGATGACCCCGGCCGGGGTGCTTGAGATCATCATGACCAAGTGCCCCAAGGGCACGACATTCAAGGTCTACATCGACAAGAAAAAGGCGACGGAGGTCACCGGGTGGGACGCCTATTTCACGGCCATGAAGGACGTGGCGACGCAGCATCCGGGGCTTTATGATCCAGACGCCATTTTCACGGAAATGGCGGCAGTGGTCTGATCTCCCGCCCGGCCAGACACCGGTTTTTCCTTGACTGATCTGGCCCCGAAGCGTAAGGGCACTTACTACAGTAGTCGGCGCTGTCCACGGGGACGCGCCCGACAATCGTCAGCGTGCGCTGATGATTGGTGGACAACGGGAGGCAATCCGGGGGCTTGCGGGCCAATGGGCGTACTTCTTTTGCTTCACCGGGCGACCTGTCGCCACTTTCCGTTCCCTTACATTCTTTTGGAGACCGTTACGAATGGCCAAGAACATTTATGTGGGCAACCTGCCCTGGAGCTGCACGGAAGAAGAACTCC
>CAMYLL010000383.1 GCA_947259235.1 uncultured Pseudodesulfovibrio sp.
ATCAATGTATAGTGCCCCAATAATGAAAGATACACAGTGGCCGGCTAAGTTACCGGCAAAAGTACAAGCAATCGGCAAATAGAGATGCCGCCCTGTCCCCCAGCGCAGGCAATGCAATGTATTCGGCCCCCCCTCCCCGAGGCGGCCTCCAGATAATTTGAAAAACAAAGAGGGACGACATGACGCCAAAGACGGAGAATGCCTAAATGTCGGCCGTCGAGCAGAGACAGAGCCACATTCATTTTCTGGAATGCATGGACCGGATCAACCGGGTGATCCATAATTCCGACGATGTCGAGCAGATGCTCTGGAAGGCTCTGGAGACAGCCTTCGCCATCTTCGAGTGCGACCGAATCTGGCTTTTCTACCCGTGCGACCCGCAGGCCCTCAGCTATCGCATCCCGGTCGAAATCACCCGGCCGGAGTTTCCGGGTGCACACGCCCTGAACCTCGATGTTCCCATGAAGCCCGGAGGAGATGCGTTCTGCGCCAAAGCCCTTGCATCCGAAGCTCCCGTTCTCTACGGCCCGAAGACCGATCCCCCCATCTTTGCTGAATTGACGGAACAGTTCGGGGTGCGCTCCCAGATGGCCATGGCCATCACTCCCAGAATCGGTGCCCCCTGGATGCTGGGCATGCACCAGTGCTCTTACGCGCGCGAATGGACAGACGGCGAACAACGGCTCTTCGAGGGGATCGCCATGCGCATCGGCGAAGGGCTCAGCACCCTGCTGCTCCTTCGCGACCTGCGCGAAAGCCAGGAGCGCTTCGACCTGGCGGTACAAGGGGCCCGGGACGGACTATGGGATTGGCCGGACACCACCATTCCGGCCATGTGGTGGGCCCCCCGGGTCTTCGAGATTCTCGGGTTCTCGCCCGATGAAATCATCCCCTCCGAGAGCCTGTTCTACGAAATGGTGCATGAGGACGACCGCCTGAGGGTGAGGCAGGCTCTTCGGGCACATTTACACGGGGGCAGCGAACCGTATGACGTGGAGTACAGAGTCCGGTCGAGGTCGGGAAGGTACTTGTGGGTCCATGGCCGGGGTGAGTCGCTGCGCAACCAGGCCGGGCAATCGAGGCGTATGTCCGGTTCCATTCAGGACACCAACGAGTACATGGGCTTCTGGGCCCTGGGTTTGTCCCTCAAGGACATCCAGTCCTTCGCTGAAGGCCTCACCCACGACGCTCACTTCATCTACGCCAAGGGCACCAACAAGTTCCGTGACGATTACACCGGCAAGTCCGTTCACTACGGTCGCATGCTGACCGACAAGGACTCCCTGGTTGAAATCGACTTCAACACCGGCTACAAGCTCTACGACGAGCTGACCCTCTCCCTGGACCTCGGTTACCTCAACCTGAGCACCAAGGAAAGCCGTTGGAACAACGTGTCTGGCTACAAGGGCGGCGACGCCGGGGAGTGCAAACCCCGGCCCTTTTCTTATGCCCGCTTCCGGCTCGACTTTTGATTACCGGTCGGCTATATCATTGTCCCTTGACTAGACGATGCCGGGCCTGACAACCCCGCCCGGAAAAGATACCCACCGAGGACCCCCATGCCGTGCAGAGAGCTTCACTATACAAAGACTGATGACTGGGCTGCCATTGCCACTTGGCTCGACCAGCGCAAAGACCCGGACACCAAGGTCGACTCCATCGTCCGCGATATTTTGGCCACAGTGAAAAAACAGGGCGACGAAGCCCTCGTTACATATACCCGAAAGTTCGACTGTGAGAGTTTTACTGCCGACACCTTGCGCGTCCCGGCCGAGGCTATCGCCGCCGCCCTGAGCGACATCCCGGACAGTGACATCGCCATCCTCGAAGAAGCCATTTCCCGTGTGCGGGACTTCCACGCCAACCAAAAGGAAAAATCCTGGTGGACCACCGCGCCCGACGGGACAGTCCTCGGCCAGATGGTTCGCCCTGTGGACCGCGTGGGACTCTATGTCCCCGGCGGGCAGGGTGGCGAAACCCCGCTTATTTCGAGCCTGATCATGAACGCCGTCCCGGCCCAGGTGGCAGGCGTCGCCTCCATTGCCGTGACCTCGCCGCCGCGCAAGGACGCCACGCTCAACCCCTACATCCTCGCCACCGCCGCCCTTCTCGGGCTTGACGAAATCTACCTCGCCGGTTCGGCATGGGCCATCGCCGCCCTGGCTTACGGCACGCAAACCATTGCCCCGTGCGACGTGCTGGCCGGACCGGGAAATATTTTTGTTGCCACGGCCAAGTCGCAGCTCATAGGCCAGGTCGGCATAGACATGGTGGCCGGGCCGAGTGAAATCGCCATCCTGGCAGACAGCTCGGCCAACCCAGCGTGGCTCGCGGCGGACATGCTTTCCCAGGCCGAGCACGACCCGCTTGCCGCCTCCATCCTGGTCACTCCGGACTCGGAACTCGCCGCCGCCGTCAGAAAAGAACTCGTTTCGCAGTGCGCCGCCCTTCCCAGAGGGGAGATTGCCGCCAAATCACTCGCCTCCTGGGGGGCCATCATCTCTGTGCCTGACATGACCCTCGGCGCCGAGCTGATCAATCTGCTGGCCGCCGAGCACCTTGAACTGGCGCTGGCAGATCCCTGGTCAATGCTCGGCTCCATCCGTCACGCCGGAGCCATTTTTATGGGCCACAACTCGCCGGAGCCTGTGGGCGACTATTTCGCGGGGCCCAACCACGTCCTGCCGACCCTGCGCACGGTACGCTTCTCCTCGGCCCTGTCCGTTCAGAATTTTTGCAAGAAATCCAGCGTAATCGCCACCAGCCCTGGTTACGTGTCCGAGCACGGACACAAGATCGCCCGACTGGCCCGGCTGGAAGGACTCGAAGCACACGCCCGCAGCGTGGAATGTCGCAACAAATAGCCATTACTATTAAGAGAGGGAAGAACCATGGCCGCCGTTATGGAAACCAACATCAAGGAATATCCGCTCGTGTCCAAGGGCAAGGTCCGCGACATCTACGAGATTGACGCCGACACCCTGCTGCTCGT
>CAMYLL010000384.1 GCA_947259235.1 uncultured Pseudodesulfovibrio sp.
GTTGAGAGCAGGCCCATGTCAGAGGGACGGACGATGACCATGATGCTTGCTCCCGTGAAAAAATAGTCGACACTCACTGGGGACACGCTCCCTTTTGAAGGAGGATACGATGCCGAAGATCAAAACCAGACGCGCTGCCGCCAAGCGGTTCTCCAAGACCGCTTCCGGCAAGTTCAAGCGCCGCAGGAAAAACCTCAGGCACATTCTGACCAAGAAGAATGCCAAGAGGAAGCGCCGCCTGGGTCAGTCCACCACCGTGGACAGCGCCAACATGAAGGCGGTCCGCCGCCAGCTGCCCAACGGTTAGTTCGTTCCTGGCCGAGAGCCTGGTGCGTTCTTCATGGACCATGGGTTTGGTGGCGAGTCGCCGCCTGCCCAGGACCAACGCGCCAGCCCGAAAAGGCCATTAACGGATCACGAGAGTCAGGAAACACTTTAAAGCAATCCGCCTCGCTGGGGGAAAATCCGTCCGGCCCGGGAGGTAATTAAGAGATGGAGGTTCTGAAATGAGAGTCAAACGCGGCCTCGCCGCCAAGAAACGTCACAAAAAATATCTCAAGATGGCAAAAGGTTACCGCGGAGCCGGTAGCCGCCTTTACCGCACCGCTCGCGAGCGTGTCGAGAAGGCCCTGTGCCATGCCTTCCGCGACCGCAAGTGCAAGAAGCGCGAGTTCAGGAAGCTTTGGATCATGCGCATCAACGCCGCTGCGCGCATCAACGGCCTGTCCTACAGCCGCCTGATGAACGGCCTGAAGAAGGCTGGCATCGAGCTGAACCGCAAGGTTCTGGCCGACATGGCAGTACGCGATCCCCAAGTGTTCGCGAAAGTCGCAGAGGCCGCCAAAGCCAAGGTGAGCTAGACGTGAGTAATGAATTGAAGTCCTTCCTGGAAGGACTCGACAGCCTGGCCCAGGATTGCGAATCTCGCAAGGGCCAGGCTTGTTCGTTGAAGGAGTTGGACGAACTGCGCGTCGAGTTTCTCGGCCGCAAGGGCAAGCTTGCCCAGTCCATGAGCCATCTGGGCTCCCTCGACGCCACGGACAAGCCCGCCGCGGGCAAGAAGGCCAACGAAGTCAAGCAGCGCATCACCGCGCTGCTCGACTCGTGGCAGGCCGAGCTGAACGCGGCGGAGTCCGGTCGCGCCCTTTCCAAGTTCGACCCCACCATGCCCGGCCGCAAGCCCTGGGCCGGTTCGCTGCATCCTGTCACCCTGGTCATGGGGGAGATATGCGATGTGCTGACCGGGCTCGGCTTCGAGCACGCGGCTGGTCCCGAGGTCGAAAACGACTGGCATAATTTCGAGGCCCTGAATATCCCGCCCGAGCATCCGGCGCGTGACATGCAGGACACCCTCTACGTCTCCGAGCGGATCGTGCTGCGCACGCACACCTCGCCCATGCAGATCAGAAGCATGCTCAAGCGGCAGCCGCCCCTGGCGGTCATCGCCCCCGGCAAGGTCTATCGGCGCGATTCCGATCTGACCCACACCCCCATGTTCCACCAGATCGAAGGGCTGCTCGTCGACCGCAACGTCTCCATGGGAGATTTGCGCGGCACGCTGACCGCCTTTGTTCGCCAGCTCTTCGGAGCAAAGACCGAGGTCCGGTTCCGTCCGAGCTTCTTCCCCTTCACCGAACCGAGCGCGGAGGTCGACATCTCCTGCGTCATGTGCGGCGGCGAGGGAACGTCCGGCGGCTCCACCTGCCGTGTCTGCAAGGGGACGGGTTGGGTCGAGATTCTGGGCTGCGGCATGGTAGACCCCAATGTCTTCAAGTCCGTTGGTTACGATCCTGAGGTCTACACCGGGTTCGCCTTCGGGCTGGGCATCGAGCGCGTGGCCATGCTCAAGTACGGCATCGGCGACCTGCGCATGTTCTTTGAAAACGACGTCCGTTTTCTTGAACAGTTCGCCTAAGGGCCATTGGCTTCTCCCGCGAGGACCATTCGGTGCTTTTTTCTTTAACTCTTCATCGCTTACGGTAGTGCAATGCTTGTCAGCTTAAACTGGTTGCGTGAATTTGTTCCCTATGAGGGAGAACCCCAGGCGCTGGGCGACCGGCTCACCATGCTCGGCCTTGAGCTTGACGGCATCGAAGATCCCTTCGAGTCCGTCAAGGACCTTGTGGTCGGCCATGTGGTCGAATGCACCCCGCATCCCGAGTCAGAAAAACTCTCGGTCTGCCGAGTGGATGTGGGCGACGAGGTGCTCGACATCGTCTGCGGCGCACCCAACGTGGCCCAGGGGCAGAAGGTTCCCGTGGCCAAGATCGGCACCACCATGCCGGACGGGATGAAGATCAAAAAGGCCAAGCTACGCGGCGTCAAGTCTCACGGCATGATCTGTTCCGAACGCGAGCTGGGTTTTTCCGACGATCACGACGGCATCTGGGTGCTCGACAGCGGCTTTGCCCCCGGCACGTTGCTGGTGGACGCCCTGAACCTGGAGCGCGTGGTCTTTGACTTCGACATCACGCCCAACAGGGCGGACTGCCTGTCCATCCTCGGCTTTGCCCGGGAGACGGCGCTGGCCTTCGACCTGCCCCTGACCCTGCCCGAGCTCAATCTGGTGGAGTCCGGCGGCAACGCGGCGAGTGATGTGCGCGTGGTCATCGACGACCCCGAGCTGTGTTCCCTCTACAACGCCCGCATCATCCGCAACGTGACCACCCGCAAGGGCCCGGACTGGATGCGCTTCAAGCTTCTGGCCCTTGGTCAGAGGCCCATCAGCAACATCGTCGATTGCACCAACTACGTCATGTTCGAGCTGGGCCAGCCCCTGCACTCCTTTGACCTCGCCCTGATCGAGGGCGCGACCATCCGCGTGGCTCCGGCCATCGAGGGGATGAAATTTACCACGCTGGACGGAGTGGAGCGGACCCTGACCGGCAACGACCTGCTCATATGGGACGGCAAGAAGCCCGTGGGACTGGCCGGCGTCATGGGCGGCCTCAATTCCGAGATGCACGCCGGGTCCACCGACGTGCTGCTGG
>CAMYLL010000385.1 GCA_947259235.1 uncultured Pseudodesulfovibrio sp.
GAGCATGCGGACGTTGGACGCCTGATTCAGTCGCGCCAGGAGGGCGGCCATGATGGCGCGGCCGGTGAAATCCCCCACGTGCAGCACCCGCCGCCGGGAATGGGCCCCCTCCAGACCGAAATTCAATCGGCCGGATTCGTCCCGGTCGAACTCGATGCCGGCCGCTTCCATGAGGATCCGCCGGATCTGTTGCGGTCCTTCCGCCGCCAGGATCTTGAGCGCCACCGGATAGCTGATGCCGTCCCCGGCCTGTGCGATGTCGTTCTCCAGGAGTTCCGCCGTGTCGTCAACCCCGCGGTAGACGATGCCGCCCTGGGCCAGGGAGGTGTTGTTGTGCGTCAGGGTCTGTGCGGCGGTGATCAGCACGACGTCCATGCCCATGTCCGCCAGGGTCAGGGCGGCCACGGACCCGGCAATGCCGGAGCCGATGATCAGGGCGTCGCAGGTCGTGCGGGATGCGTTCATGGACTGTGTCATAGCATGCCCGCCCGCCTAGGCGCAAACCTTGAGCATGCGCTCCAGGGCTATCCTGGCGGGGGCCTTGATTGCTTCGGAGGCGTCCACGGGAGGGGCGCTGTCGATATTCCTGAGCAGTGCGGCAAGGTTGTCCACGGTTATCTTGCCCATGTCGTCGCACAGGCTCAGGGCCAACGGCTTGATGGTCTTGTCCGGGAACCGGGCGGCCAGCCGCGAGACCAGATTGGTCTCGGTTCCGACGTGGATGATGGAACCCGTCGGGGCGTCGGCCACGTAGTTGATGAGATAGGTTGTGGAGCCGTTGCCGTCCGCGGCCTGGACCACGGCCGGATCGCACTCGGGATGGACGATGACCTTGATGGCCGGGTCGGTGGTGCGCAGCTCTGCGATGGTGTGCACGGTGAATGCCTCGTGGATGGGGCAGTAGCCGGGCCAGGCGATGAGCCGCCTGTCTGCGGTCGCTGCCGTGTCGACGAACAGGCGCGGGTCGCCGTCGATGACGCCTTGCGGCAGGATGGTCCGTTCATCCTCGGCAATGCCGAGGGCGTCGGCCGTGTTCATGGCCAGATGTCTGTCGGGCAGGAAGAGTACGGCGTCGCCCTGGTCCATGGCCCACTTGAGCATGGTTTTGGCGTTGGCGGAGGTGCAGACCGAGCCGTCGTAGCGGCCCACGACGCCTTTGACTGCGGCGGAGGAGTTGACATAGGTGAGCGGAATGATCTTGCGGCCGTCAGCCTGGAGGATGTCCAGCGTGGCCTCGACCTTGTCCGCCTCGGCCATGTCGGCCATGGGGCAGGTGGCCGTCGAATCAGGGATGTGGATATTCTGGCCCGGGCGGCGCAGGATGGCGGCTGACTCTGCCATGAAATAGACGCCGCAGAAGACGATGTGTTCCGCGTCGAGATCGCCGATCTTGCGGGCCAGCTCAAGGGAGTCGCCCTGGATGTCCGTCAGGGCGATGACGTCGTCGGACTGGTAATGGTGGCCGAGGATGGCGAGCCGGTTTCCCATGGCCTTCTTGATGTCGCGAATCTCCTGGATGGACTTTTCCACAGTGTTCCTTTTTAGCTTAAGGGCACGAATTGCATGCTGAAATCAGACGATGGCGCCGAGTGAGTCAGCTTGCCGACCGAGATGTAGTCCGGCCCGAGTTCGGCCAGCTCGCGGATGGTCTCCAGGGAGACGTTGCCGCTGAGCTCGGTTTCTATGCCCTGGGGGATGATGCCCAGGGCGGTCTTGATGGTCTCGTTGTCCATGTTGTCGAGCATGATGCGTTTGATCTCGCACCGGGACGCTTCCTCGACCTCGGCCAGCGTCCTGCACTCGACTTCGATGGGCGGGCAGGGCGAATGGGCGCTGAGCAGGGCAGAGACGGCCTGGGTGATGCTCCCGGCCCGGTCGATGTGGTTGTCCTTGAGCATGAGCATGTCGGAGAGGGTGAGCCGGTGGTTTTTCCCGCCGCCCGCCAGCACGGCGTATTTCTCTGGAAAGCGCAGGCCCGGGAGCGTCTTGCGGGTGTCGAGGAGGGTGGTCTTCGTTCCCTTGAGGGCTTCCACATACCGGGCCGTGAGGTTGGCGATGCCAGAGAGATGGCACAAAAAGTTCATGATCACGCGTTCGGACTTGAGCAGCTGGATGGCCGGGCCGCGGATGGCCGCCACCATGGTCCCCTCCGAGACCCGCTCGCCGTCGTCCACGTTGAGGTGGCACTGGCACTGGTCGCCGCCGAATTCGAGGACCATGGGGATGATGGGCAGTCCGGCCACCACGGTGCTTTCCTTGGCAACGATCATGGCCTGAGCCATGTCGTCCTCGGCAAAGAGTCCCATGGAGGTCAGGTCCGAGCCGTCCTCGGCCAGGGCTATGCGGATGGTGGCCAAAAGGAACATGCGGGCTTCTGCCTGGAAGAATTCATCAAATATGCTGGTGGGCATTCTCGTATCCGATTTCCTTTGGTGCTGTTTGAAAGAGGGTGTGAATGGCAAGTAAGGCACGGTCGGCGTTTCGTCAAGAGTCTAAACCTTGATGAAAGATTTCACAAATATATAACTGGGATTTCTTTTGAACGCTTTGACCTGAGGCTGGATTTGGGCTAGAAATTTCCCCCATGAGCAACGACGAGGAAATCCACATCGAACAGGATGAAATGTCAGCCGTCCCACCGGCGGGTGACGTTGAAGTCCAGCACCCGGCCGACGCTGCCGAGACCATCGAAGGGCTCGACATCATGGATCAGGTGAAGTTCATCAAGCAGCTTCCCATCAAGGACGCTGCCGAATCCATCGCCGAGATGGAAGGGTGGGACCAGATCGAGCTCATCAAGAACCTCAACCGGGGACTCGGCGCACGCATCGTGGAGCAGATGTCTCCCGACGACGCGACGGACCTGCTTGAGGGACTGGACGAGGACCTGCGCCACGCCTTGCTCAATCGCGTCCCGGCAGAGGAACGGGCCGAGCTCAAGACTCTGCTGACCTTTGACCCGGACACAGCCGGC
>CAMYLL010000386.1 GCA_947259235.1 uncultured Pseudodesulfovibrio sp.
GCTGGTCAAGCGGATTTTGGAGCGCAAGGGACATCGCGTGACGGCGTTCACCGAGGAAGAGGACGCCCTGCATCACGCCTCCAAACATTCCGTGGACCTGGCGATCCTCGACATCAAGCTCAAGAAGATGACCGGCGTCGAGGTGCTTGAGGAACTCAAGAAGCTCAACCCGGACATGAAGGCGATCATGCTGACCGGATACCCTACTCTGGAGACAGCCCGCGAGGCTCTGCGCCTTGGGGCTCAGGAGTATTGCGTGAAGCCCATCAACAAGGATGAACTGGAAACCAAGGTGGCGGAAGTCATCGGGGAATAGGAGACGGCATGCATGTAAAACAGCTCTTCAAGCATTGGACATATCAGGTCTTTGCGCCGGGAACGCTGCTGAGGCGCAAGTACGAGGCATTCAAGTCCCTGCTCCGGCACGACGCCAGGGCGCTGGAGCTCATCGCCGACCTCGAAGAGCTGTACTATGGAGAAAAACTCGCTGATCGGCAGCGGGCCAACTGGCTGACGGCCAGGCTTGCCGAGTCCGTCAAGGTTATGACCGGGCAACTGGTTGAGATGAACCCAACCCGGTACATGGACCTGCCCGAGTATTTCCGCAAGATCGATTTCTATGTTCGCATGGCCATGGAGCTTGACCAGCCCGAGGTCGGCCCGCCCTATATCCTCTCCCTGGAAGACGCGGCCTCGTTTCCCAAGCTGGCTGGGGGCAAGGCGTCGAACCTGGGCCGGGCCATGACGGCGGGCGACGTGCCTGTTCCGCCGGGTTTTGTCGTTACGGCCAACGCCTTCAACTATTTCATTGATTTCAACGGACTCAGCGGAGACATAGAACGCTGCCTGCGCGAGATGACCGTGGGCGACCGTGATCTCCTGGCCCGGCTCACCGGAGAGATGCAGGAGATGATCCTCGCCGCCGAAGTTCCCGAGGAGATAGCCCGGGGCATCCGATTCGCCGTGTCGGAGATCATCTCCGGCGACGACCTGATCGCGGTTCGCTCCAGCGCCCTGGCCGAGGACGGCGAGATTTCCTTTGCGGGTCAGTATGCCAGCGAGCTCAACGTGCAGCCGAACGACGTGCTTGAGGCGTACAAGCGGGTGCTGGCGGGCAAGTATTGCCCCCGGGCCGTGGCCTATCGCATCAGCAACGGGTTGACGGACAGTGAGACGGCCATGGCGGTCCTCATCATTCCCATGGTCGATGCCGAGAACGCGGGCGTGGTCTACTCCCTGGACCCGGACTGCATGGGCCGGACGGAAAGTATCGGTGTCTACGGCGTGCGCGGGCTGGGGCACGGGCTGGTGGACGGCAGCATGTCGCCGAGCAAGGCGGTTCTGACCCGGGAGGGGACGCCGCGCATCAGCGAGGATTGTGTCCCGGATAAGGGCGGACTGCCGTCGAAGGACACACTGCTGGAGTTGGGACGTCTGGCCATGCGACTGGAGCAGGTGCTGGGCGGGCCGCAGGATATAGAGTGGGCCGAGGACGTGACCGGGGAACTGTTCGTCCTCCAGACTCGCCCCCTGCAGAAGGAGCGGGCAGAGAACGCGGTGGAACACGCGCCCGTCCTGGCCAAGCCGCTGGCTGAAGGGTTCGAGCGGGCATCCACCGGCGTGGGCTGCGGCGAGGTTTACTACGCGCCCACGGGTGAGGCCATCGCACGCATTCCCAAGGGCGCGGTGGTGGTGACCCCCACCCTCAAGCCGTCACTCCTGACCTTTGTGAGCAACATGAACGGTGTCATCGCCCAGACTGGCAGCCGGGCCAGCCATTTTGCATCGGTTGCCCGCGAGGCTGGCGTGCCAGTGCTTGTGGGCGCGATGGACGACCCCCTGGAACCGGGGCGGCTCGTGACTGTGGATGGTACTACCGGGGCGATCTACGACGGATACGTGGAAGAGATAGTGACCCGCGCCCGGGAGGGCCAGGCTGTCTCCGATCGCGTGATCAAACAGTACGAGAAAGTCATCCCCATCACCGTGAAGCTCAACCTGACGGATCCGCAGGCCAGCGACTTTACTCCCGAGGGATGCCGGTCGATGCACGACGTCGTCAGGTTCTGCCACGAGAAGTCCGTGGGCGAGATGTTCTCGCTCGTGGACAAGAAGGGCAGGGGCATGGGGGCCGCCCGCAGGCTCAAGACCAATCTGCCCCTGGTCATGTATCTGCTCGATCTGGGAGGAGGCCTGTTCTCCAACGCTTCGTCCGGCGATCTGGTCACGCCGCAGGACATCAAGAGTCGTCCCATGTGGGCCTTGTGGTATGGGCTTTCAGATTCCCGGGTGCGGTGGTCCAACACGCTGACCCACATGGACTGGGAGGAGTTCGACCGGATGTCCGCAGGCATCTTCAGTTTCGACTCCAAGCTCCTGGCGAGCTACGGGCTCATATCCGATGATTACCTGCATCTGATGATCCGGTTCGGCTACCATTTCTCCGTGGTGGACTCCATCTGCGGCACAGACCCGGCCGCCAACTATATCAACTTCCGCTTCAAGGGCGGGGGAGCCGCCTTCGATCAGCGACTGCGGCGGCTGCGGTTCATCCACCGCGTGTTGGCCCATTACGGGTTCGAGACGCAGACGCGCGGCGACATGATCGACGCCAAATGCGCCCGCCTCGACGAAAACGACACGCGACGCCTCCTGGCCCGGCTGGGCTACCTCATGGCGGTGACCCGGCTTATGGACATGTGCATGGACACCGACGAACGGGTGGACCAGGAAGTGGAAAAATTCATACATGAAGCTGAGCGCCGTGATGAGAATGACCATTCGTAAGTCCGCGTATCAGGTGACCTGGGTCACGGACCAGCTCGGCGTGGGCAGTGCCCCCATGAGTCATGCCCAGCTCGATTCGATCCGCGAGGAGGGTGTGGATGCCATCCTCAACCTCTGCGGCGAGTTTTGCGACCTGCACGATATCGAAAAGGAGGCCGGGTTCGAGGTTCACTACCTGCCCCTGGGC
>CAMYLL010000387.1 GCA_947259235.1 uncultured Pseudodesulfovibrio sp.
TCTGCAAAATCTTGCCCATGTTACCCCCAAAGGTGATGTGTTAATACAAACCGTCGATCCTCGATTGACCGCTCATGCTCCTGACCTAACTCTCTTCCCACTCGCTCTGGATGCGGGCGACGACGTCCTGAATGACGGTCAACTGGTCCTCGGGGCAAACGCCTATGAGCGGCTCGCCCTCGTCAACGTTGTCCCCACGGCCGAAATACACGGAGTAGATGATGCCGTCCGGCCCGGAATAGGAAAGCGGCGTCTCGCGCTTCATGCGGGAGACGATCATCATCTCCATGCCCTCATGCACCTTGACCGAGCGTTTGCCCGAGACCTTGAGCTTCTGGTCCACCTCGGGCACGAAGTAATACTTCGCCCGCTCGGGAGCGCGGAAGAGATAGAGCGCCTTTTGCAGGACAAGCTCGATGACTTCCTTTCTGGTGAGAAAATGCTTGATGGTGACCAACGGCTCGCCAGCCTCAACAAAGCTTCCCTCAAGCTCGGTGCGCACACTCTCGACCTCGCCCTTCTCCGGTGCATGGATGGGCTTCCTGTTCTTTTCCCTGGTCAGGTGCGCCAGCAGGGTTCCCGGCTTTTCATTGTACTCGCCGTCGCGGCCACGCACGAGGTCGCCTTTTTTCAATCCGGCAAATTCAACCACGCCGGTATGCGGTGCGTGAATGACGATTTCTCGGTAGGGTGAAGCTTTGACAGTATCGAGCAACTCTTTGATATTCAGCACTATGTCGTCCTTGATTGCAAATTGGAATTGATATCGGCCCCGCCAGACGGGCTAACGATAGTAAAGGTTGCGACCACCCATGGTCAAGAGGGACTGGTGCAGGTTCTTTTTGACCTCGCGCCGGTCCCATATGCCGTGGATATGCCCGCGCGAGAGGGCGTGGTAGGCGCTGTGATAATCCGGGGCCGTGGCCATGCCCGTTGTCTCGGCGATGACTCCCGGTCCGGCGAACCCTATGTTCGAGGAATGGACGGCGAACTGATAGGGCGAACAGCCAAGAAAGCTGGCCACAGGTCCGGCATAGGAATTGGTGTCGTAGAGGACGAGATAGAGCCCGCCGGCGTCGATGTATCTGCGCACGGCAATGGTGCACCGGGGCATCTGGATAACTCCGTTGACCCCTTCCTGGATGCGTATGCCCGCTGTGCCGTGGACATAGGCGATGAACGGCTGGCGCTTGCGCCCGGCGCGCTCTGCAGCCCTGATAAACTTTTCACCCTCGGCCGCGCCCACGCTGCCGCCGCGAAAAGGAGCGCAGAGCACGGCGACCACGGCATCGACCCCGTTGATGGACGTTTCAAAGGTGATGCAAGCCGACTTGAGGCCGGTCTTTTCCTTGGCCTGGTCCAACTTGATGTCGAACTGCTCGTAGCCCAAAGGGTTTATGGATTCCAACCGCTGGTTGAACTCCCTGGACCGTTCGTAATCGAAAACATTCTTGAGATACCAGCGGTACTCCATGGAAAAGTGATGCCCACAACTGGGGCACACCCCGGCAAAGTCGCCAAAAAGGTCCGGTACCCAGAGGTCCGGACAATGGTGGGTCCGCACGTTGGGACAGGAAATGGTTCTGTCCTCCTGGCTGCGCGGACTGATCCACGCCCATTCGCCGCCCACGAGGCATGCACCGTCCTCCGGGCACGAGAGCCGGGTCAGCTTTTCTCGGACCGCCTCGCCGTTTTTTTCAAGCGCCCCGTTGCCGGGAGGCAGGACCGTGTCCATAACCCGCTTCAACGGCATGAGCAGCTTGCGGCGGACAAGATGGGCCTCGGCCCCCAGCTCCTCCAGCATGGCGTCGAGCCGCTTCTTCTGCCGCCCCAGCAGATCGTAACGCAGGAATGAATGGGTGGCCCATACAGTCCCCTTGGCCGAAGACGCGATGCGCTTGAATAAGCCGGTTCCATCCAGCCGCGCGTGGCGGCTCATGGCCCGGTACTTGCGCTGACGCAATTCCACAAGTCGGCTGAGGCTCGAATGAGACAGCGTCCAGCGCATGAACACGGCCTCCGCGTCGTCGGCCCGGCTGGCACGCACCGCCATGGCCCTGAAGAGCTTCATGGGTTTGACTTCGCTCACGGCCTCGTTGGTGGCCTGGATCAGTTCGCCCCGCAGCTGGCGGAAAAATTCGTAGTGATTGGGCCGCGCACCCAACGGGGGTTCCTGCAGGACACGGTCCACATAGCCGTTTTCCAGATTGTCTGCGGCCGTGATGCACAGCTGGCGGGCGCATTTTTCTATCAACTCCGGCGTGGCCCTGGCTCCATTTCTCAGGCCGCCCTCGATGGCCGCCGCGCCCTCGGGCGAAATGACGGAGTAATAGCCGTGAGAGAGCATGATGCGCCGGTCCGCCAGGCCGATGGCCTCGGCCCCGCCGGAGCCGCCTTCGGAAAAGACCGACACAACCGGTGCCCTGAGTGCGGCCATCTCGTAAAGATTCCTGGCGATCTGCTGTGCGGCACCGGGCCAGTCCTCGACGGGATACGCTCCCGGGGTAAAGACAAAGGTGTGGATGGGGATGTTCTCGGTCTCAGCGACTTTCATATAATGCAGCGCCTTGGCGTTGCCCCAGGGTTTGACCGACCCGCCGTTGCGGAACGCCTCGCCGTGCCCCTTTTCCTGACCTATGACCATGACCATCTGATTGATGACCTTGTCCCCCACCTTCCGGGCGAAGTAAGCCCGGGCGATGAGCATGCTCGGGTCGATGTTGAACTCTCCCCGTCCGCCGATCTCGGTATAGTTGTCGTAGACGTTTTCCAGTATATCCTTGAGGCAGATGCGCTGGGGATGACGTACGATGCGCACCCGGTCCATGGCCGAAAGCGAGGCATCGAGCTTTCGCTCCGAGAAGTCGAAGAGATCTTCGAGCCGGGACAGGTCTTCCCCGGACACAATGCCGGGATTCGCCGCCTCGCGGGCGACAACTTCGCCCAGCTTTGCCGTCAGCAGGCGGAT
>CAMYLL010000388.1 GCA_947259235.1 uncultured Pseudodesulfovibrio sp.
TGGAGGGCGTCATCACCGCCTTTGCCTACACTTTTCTCGCCAAGGTCAAGCCCGAAGCCCTGGCCGCATCCCCCAACTAATCCACTGGAGCAGACATGAAACGACTCACCCTCTCCACCGCCCTCTTTCTGGCCGTCATCCTCGGCCTGGCCCCGGCCAGCTACGCCCACCGGGTGAACATCTTCGCCTACGTGGACGGCGACTCCATCGTCACCGAGAGCGGCTACAGCCGCACCAGTCGGGTCTACGACGGCAAGGTGGAGGTCTTTGACGCGGCCACCGGCGCCCTGTTCCTGAGCGGCGACACCGATACCGAGGGCCGCTTCACCTTCCCCATCCCCGAGCAGGCCCGCAACGGTTCGATGGACCTCAAGCTCCTGCTGACGGCGGGAACCGGCCATCAAGCCGACTGGGTCGTCAAGGGATCGGAAATCAAGAATGCGGAGACGCCCGCCGATATCGCAACAACAGACCAGCCCCCCGCGCCCCCGACCGAGGCTCCGAGCACAGCCGAAGCGCAACCTGTTGCCACGGCAGGCGGACAGCCCGGCCTGAGCGAAGCCCAGATCGCCCGGATCGAATCGGCAGTCCACCGCGAACTGGCCCCGGTCAAACAGATGCTGGCCGAGCTGAGCCAGCCCGGACCGGGCGTGACCGAAATAGCGGGCGGCATCGGCTACATCCTCGGCATCTTCGGCATCGTTGCCTACATGAAGAGCCGCAGCCCGCGCAAGGACCGCTCCTGACGCCACCCTGAAGCCCACATCAAGCCGCGAGTCATTGTCGCGGCTTTTTTTTTGTGTTAATACCCCTTCAAGGTGAATCAGTATTCAGTGAACGCAATGATTCCAATGGGTCACGATGACCTAAACCAGACTTTTGCAGTCCACATTTCAATCGTATCGTTACAGTTGCGCGCCTGCCCGGCGGGCACAGCGCAAACAGGGGACACCGAACCATGCGACTCACCACACGGAGCCGTTACGGCACCAGGATGGCTCTGGACATCGCCCAGCATTGCGACAACGGTCCGGTCAGGATTCAGGACATCGCCCAGCGACAAGGGGTGTCCATCAAGTACCTTGAGAAGCTCATCCGCAAGCTCAAGGACGCCGGGTACATCATCAGCAAACGGGGCCCCAAGGGCGGCCACACCCTGGCCCGGCCTGCATCGGACATCCTCATGGGCGACATGGTCCGCATCCTGGAGGGAGACGACACCCTGGTGGAATGCCGCACCGGCAAGACCGACTGCCTGCGCCGCAGCATCTGCCTCACCAGCCGCCTCTGGGCCGAGGCCGCGGAGGCCATGTACCAGCGGCTCAACACCTTCACCCTGGCCGACATGATCGAGGACGCCGAGCAGTGCTCCCGGGCAGACGCCCCGCCCATGCTCATGGATTGATCCACGGCGAACGGCCACCCCCTCCGCTTCTTTCAAACGCTTGTTTCGCTGCACGGAACCGTGTATGCTTCAGTCTGGATCAACCCCGGGAGGAGCCATGTTCCGCGTTTTACGCGACCCCATGAACGGCCTGACACACTGCATCGGCGCGGCCCTGGCCGTTGTCGGAACCGTGATGCTCATCATGCGCTCCATCGACCCGCCCATGCCCTGGCACCTCGTGGCCTTTTCCATCTTCGGCGGCGGCATGATCCTGCTCTACACGGCGAGCACCCTCTACCACTGGCTCCCCCTGAGCGAGCGCGGAACCCGCATCCTGCGCCGGGTGGACCACGCCATGATCTTCGTCTACATCGCGGCCACCTATACACCCATCTGCCTGATCACCCTGCGCGGTCCATGGGGCTGGTCCATCTTCGGAGTCGTCTGGGGCATCGCCCTGGCCGGGATCATGCTCAAGGCATTCTGGATCACGGCCCCGCGCTGGCTTTCCACCGCCATCTACCTGGCCATGGGCTGGATCGCCGTGGTAGGCATCTATCCCCTGACCCAAAACCTTTCCACGCAGGCCCTGGCGTGGCTGGTGGGAGGCTGGGTGATCTACAGCCTGGGGGCAGTTGTGTACGCCCTCAAGTGGCCCAACCCATTCCCGAGATATCTCGGATTCCACGAGATTTTCCATCTCTTCGTCATCGGCGGCAGCGCCTGTCACTTTGTCCTCATGTACCGATTCATCTAGACCGCCAGACGCCGGACAGACGGCAACAGCGAGCCGGATCGCTCCGCCTCATGGCAAAACGATCTCGGCGCATGACGCCTCAGCCGATCAGGCCCGCAGTCTCCAGCCGTGGGCGTACACGACCAGGGTGCTCTCCCGAATGCGGCCCACAAGGGTGATGTTGTTTTTTTCGGCAAAGTCGATGCCGGAGCTGGTGGCGGCCGAAAAGCCGCACAGGATGGGAATATTGGCCGTGGCGGCCTTGACGGCCAGTTCCAGGGCCAGACGTGACGAGAGCATGGCGATGGCCACATCCTCCAGGCTTCCCTCCATGAGCGAACGCCCCACAGCCTTGTCAAAGGCGTTGTGCCTCCCGACGTCCTCGCCGTAGGAAACCAGTTCACCGCTGGCCGAAATCAACGCGGCGGCATGGGTGGCGCCCGTATTCTGAAACAGCTTCTGCCTGTTTTCGAACAACTCCTTGAACTCGAATATCCGCCCAAGGTCGAACCGCATCGGGTGCGGGGACGGAAAAATCCTGCGGATCACCTTCGGCGTCCTGAGCACCACGTCCACCACGGATGACCGCGCGTCATGACAGGTGATGCTCACGATGTCCTCGGGCTCGCGGATCATGGAGCGGGAAAAGAGATGTCCGGCGATGAGGTTCAGGTCGTCCCCCGGCGTCCTGGCCAGCGACATCTCCGAATGGTCCTGTACCCTGATTCGGACATCCTCCTCCACGGCGATGAAGTCCGAGCCGAAGCGCAGCGCCCCCTCCGCATAGCGTTGCAGGGTTCT
>CAMYLL010000389.1 GCA_947259235.1 uncultured Pseudodesulfovibrio sp.
GGGCGAACGTGCCAGGCTCCTGCCCCCGGCCAAGCTTGAAATCCGCTATGAAGCGGCTGATTCCATGCGTCTGGCTCTTGAAAACACGGCTGCCGAGCTTGAAGAGCTTCTTGATCCCGTGGCCGCAAAACCACACGATTCATAATCCGAGAGAGCGTATGTTCCGTATAATCACATTACTCGCAGTGCTTGCCATGCTGATCGGCTGCTCCAATCCCGCCGACGACATGGGCATCGTGGCCCGGGTCAACGGGTCGCCCATCTATCTTTCGCAGCTGGAGTTCCAGCACGACCAGTTCCAGGCGGACACCGTGGGCAGCTATGTGCCCAGCGTCGAGAAGCTCAAGAGCGAATACGGCGAGATTCTGACGGACCTCATCGTCCAGGAGCTGGTGGTGCAGGAGCTGGTGAATCAGGATATCGGTATTACCGACCATGAGCTGCTCAAGGCCGAGGAGGCCGTCAGGGAGGATTATCCCGAAGGCGCCTTCGACCAGATGCTCGTTGAGGAATATATCGACCTCAAGGCGTGGCGGCGTCAGCTTAAGAACTATCTGGCCATGAAGAAGTTTTTCCAGCAGGAGCTTCGCCCCCAGATCAAGATCGACTACAAGGAAGCGGAGCAGTATTACCGCGACCATATTTCAGACTTCTACCTGCCGGAATCAATGCGGATACTCGTGGTCCGCGGCCCCAGCCGGGAGATCGTGGCCAAGGCTGTGGAGAAGTTCATAGCCGAGCGCGAGCAGGTTGACCTGACCACTGCATTCGGTGAGGTCGAGACCCGCGAGGTTATGGTCCGCGAGGGCAGGCTCTCGGCAACATGGAAGAACGCCCTGACCGGGCTTGCCCCCGGACAGTCGAGCGGCGTGCTTACGGATAGATTCGGCTTTGAGGCCCTGGTGCTCCTGGAGCGCAGCCCGGCCAAGGTGCTGGAACCCGCCCAAGCCTATCCTCTGGTGGAGAAGGCGCTCCTTGAGAGCAAGCTGCAGGACACCTTTGAAGCGTGGCTCGCAACAGCCGTGGCCAAGGCGAACATTACCGTCAGCAGTCATCTGCTGCCTGCAGACCCGGCCAGCCCGGATTCGGTTGAGCCTTCATCCGAACCAGCCATACCGGAAGGGCTGGAGTCTCCATCCGGCGACCCGGCCAGCCCGGAAGAGCTTGATGTTGCACCCGAAGACCTGAAAGATTCAGACTCGGGCGAGCCGGAGTCCGTTGAAACGCCTCGGGACGAGACGGTTCCCGATAGCGGGAACAATGGATAAGTCGGCGCGTTCGTTGCATAGTTTCCATAAAGAGACTAGAATCCGTCACAATCAGCGAGTCCAGCCCCATAGGGGATTTGAGGAGTTAGTACGTGTTTCGATATAAATTATTTTTCATCATATTGTTTTTGTTTGTTTTTAGTGTGAGCGTCCAGGCTGCGGAAGGCGTATATGATCAGATATTGGTCAAGGTGAATGAAGACATCATCACGCAGTATGATCTGCAGGAGGAGATGCGTCCCATCCTCGCCTCGGTCAAGGGACGCAGCCTGAGCGACGCCGAGAAGAAACAGCTCGAAGGACTGCGCAAGCAGACGCTGGACAAAATGGTCAACGATCTGCTCATGGCTCAGGAAATCAAAAAGTATCAGATCGAGATTTCGGACTCCATCCTCGACAAAGAGATTGGCAAGATGAAAGAGGAGCGGGGCTTGAATGATGAGGAATTCGAGGCGATGGTCAAGCAAGACGGGTTGACCCTCCCGGAATTTCGCCGCAAGCTCAAGGCGATCATCGAGAAACAGGAATTGCTGGGCTACATGGTTCACAGCAAGGTTCTGGTGACCGATACGGAAATCCAGGCCGAATACGAGGCCAGACGTGATGATTATCTTCTCGACAAGATGGTCTCCCTCGCCATCATCGTCCTGCCGTCCGATGTCTCTGCCGTCGAGGTGAAAAAACGTATTCAGGATGGCGAGATGAGCTTTGCCGAGGCCGTTGAGAAATACAGCGTGGGCCCAGGCAAGGACAAGGGGGGCACCATCGGAGAGGTGAACTGGAACGATCTCGCCGACGACTGGCGCGAATCCATCGAAGGCGTCGCGCCCGGCGGGGTGGGCGAGCCCATTGACGTCCGGGGCCAGGAGGCGTTGTTGTCTCCGGTCTCCGTGGCCGAGGACCGACTTGTTCCGCTGGAGGAAGTCCGTGACGACATTTTCAAGCGGTTGATGGAGAGCAAGCGCGAAACCATTTTCAATGAGTATTTTGAGAAGCTCAAACAGAGCTCTGTTATTATCTACATGGATTGACAAAGACGCTCTAACACGGAGTATTTAGATGAATTTTGAGGAACTTGGACAAGTGTTCAGAAATGAGCGCGAAAAACGGGGGCTGACCGTGGCTGTCGTCATGGAAGCAACCAAGATAAGTCGTACCAGCATAGAGGCCCTTGAGGCCGGGAATCGTTCCGCTCTGCCGCATCCGGTGTATGCCAAGGGGTTCGTCAGGAGCTATGCCCGCTATCTCGGGCTGGACGCCGACGAGCTGTGCATGGTTGTGGACCGCGAGTTTCAAGACGAGGAGAGCGGTCCCAGGGAATATGGATACGACGTGGCCCCGAACGCCGAAAAGGCCTTTCAGGGAGCCGAAAAAACATCCGAAGGCAAGCGTCGGTCCAGCCTGGTGCTGATAGTCGCCCTGGTTCTGCTGATCGGTGTGGTGGTCTTGCTTATTTTCAGCTTCAAGGGTGGCGACAAGGTGTCGTCTTCCGATCCGCGCGAATCCGCCCAGGTGGAGAGCGCCATGGATGCCGCGCCGTCCGCCTCGCAGTCCGGAAGCCAGGCGGCGCAATCGTCGGAAGAGGGCGGAACTGGCCTGACGGGATCGGCTCCGGCTGATGCCGACGAGCAGGCCCAGCCTGGATATGAA
>CAMYLL010000390.1 GCA_947259235.1 uncultured Pseudodesulfovibrio sp.
CCAGCTCGTCAGCCGCATCAATCAAGCCCGATATCCGGCCAATCTCCGTCCTGTTACCAGTGCCAACGACAATCGCACGTCCCTGGCCGAAACTGACGAGAGAGCTTGCATAGGCCATGCAGGCGCGTTCAGCCAAAACCGTATCCACGGGGAGGGACGAAGGATCCTTTTCGGTAGGCAGCGATTCACCAGTCAAGGCGGATTCATCGATCCGCAGTTCCTTGCTGGAGATAATCCGAACATCAGCGGGGACCTTGTCGCCGGACTTCAAGAGCACGACGTCGCCAGGTACCAGTTGGGATGCAGGCAATCGGATTGATTTTCCTGATCGGACAACCAAGGTCTCGGTCCCCATGGTTGCCGACAGGGACTCCAACGCCCTGACGGCCTTTGACTCCTGAAAGAATCCGACCAGCGCATTCACCACGACAACGCCCAGAATGACTCCGGAATCGACCCACTCATTCAAAAACGCCGTGATAAGGCCAGCAACGAGCAGGATATACACAAGCGGCTGATGAAACTGGAGAAGAAAGCGCTCAAACGACGTCTTGCTGCGCTTTCCAGAAATAACGTTTTCTCCGAAACGCTTGAGGCGGCGTTCTATTTCGAACTGATCCAGACCTGAATCCGGGTTGACGTCAAGCAGGGACGCCACTTCTTTCGGTTCAATATGATGCCAGTATTTTTCGAGCAGAGTTTCCATCAAGACCTCTCTAGGTGATCAGATTGGCTTTCGTCGCAAAGCCTACTTTATGACTACGACGAGTATTAAAATGTCTGAACATATGCAGGGGGTCAAGGGCGAATGCTGCGACACGTTTACCCAGACCCGGATTGTATTGACAAAGCGCTGGCTGGATGGGAAAAGTGGCATAATAGTAACTGTGACATCCTAATGCCAGGACAAGAACGAGGATTGTATGTTCTTCTTCGACAAAAGGAATTGTAAAGATCCGATAAGCGACCCATTTGTGCGCAGACTGTGGTCGGTCATCCGCGTTTGCGTTCGCGCTCTGGCCGTGCTGATGACCCTCGTCATCATTTGGGGTCTTTTGGACGTGATCTTTGTGCTCTATCAGAGGATGGCTTCCCCGCCATACCTCCTGCTCAACATAAATGACATCCTGGCGACATTCGGAGCATTCATGGCGGTTCTCATTGCCATTGAAATCTTCGCCAATATCGTCATTTATCTGGAATACCAGATGATTCACCTCAAGCTGGTCATTTCGACCGCGCTCATGGCGGCAGCCAGAAAGGTCATCGTGTTCGACTTCAAAGAGCATGACTACACGGTCGGCCTGGCCCTGGGCGTTATGATAGTGGCTCTGGGGTGCTGCTATTGGCTTATTTTCAAAACGGAATCGAAGTCCGAAGATGGTGAATTCGAGGTGAACAGCCATAAGGACACTGAGTGCAAGCGCACCTGATCAGGACACCACAAGGATAAAAGGCACTATTATGTTCAAGAAAATTCTTCTGCTTCTCGGAGAGCCCATCGACGGGAAATTTGTCTCACACGTTTATGAATTTTGCCGGAAAGCCGGTGCAGAGATGACGGTGCTGGCCGTGTTTGAAAACCCCGGTTTGTCATTGACCAGATATTTTTCAGATCAGAAACAGGACCTCAAAGAACTCGTATTGGAAAACCACAATCAGAGACTGGCGGCAGAACTGGAAACGACCGGCATCCAGCCGGACGACTTCAAGCGCGAGGTCCGATGGGGAAAGGATTTCATTGAGGCAATCAAACTTGTGCAGCAGGAGGGGTTTGACCTCCTCGTCTGTCCAGCCCAAGCTTCGGGAGACACTCCCGACAGCACCTCCCTGCATCTGCTGAGAAAATGTCCCTGCCCCGTATGGACCCATCGCGGCCATCTGTGGAAAGGAGCCATTCGAATACTTGCAGCGGTCAGTGCGTCAGATTCTGCAGATGAAAGCGCCGGTTTGGATCGTAAAATCCTCAATTACGCCAACGAGCTGAACTCCATCTTGGGAGGCAAGCTGCATGTAATCAACTGCTGGAAAGGGTATATGGAGTCGGTGCTCAACAGCCCCAGGTTCTCCAGTGAGGAAAAAGCCAAATATCTTGATTATGAGAATCGGCAAAGCGAATCCCGGTTTTCCGACATTCTCGACTCGGCAACCTTGCCGGACGATGTAAAGACGAAGATCGTTTATGGCGACCCGGGCGAAGTCATTCCCAGGTATGCGGAAGAGCAGATGATGGATATCGTCGTTATGGGGAGTGTTGCACGGGTCGGCATACCGGGCCTGCTCGTCGGGAATACTGCTGAAAAGATCGTGGGCAAGATCAAAAACTCAGTTTTCTCGATCAAACCTGACGAGTTCATTTCTCCAGTCAAATAGGAGCGCCACCCACGCCGAATCGTTAATGAGCAAGCGTACCCTTTTGCCTTGAGCAGCACCGAGGCTGTGCGAGCCAAGGACATGAGCAGCCTGTGCGATTATGCCCAACATGGATAGAATCGACCAGTGCGCCGCCCTGTTCCCCGCACACTTTCTTGCTTGCGCCTCCAGCACCACCTGCGACGAAGTCTACGCGACCTCGTCCGGCTCGATCAGAAACGTATTCAGTGCCAACGAGGTGAGTCTGACCCGGGGCAAGTCGGGCTCAATGGCCCGCATCCGTTCAACTCGGCTCTGAACCTCGGAAAAGGGCAACCGAGGGAACTTCTCCAGCGCATAGCGAACCTTTCGCCCGTTATGGCCGGGCTGCAAGCATCGAAGCAACTTGCTCGCATATTTTCTCCAGCACTTGAAGCTCTCCCATGCTCCCAGCGGACGGGGAGTCCAGACCTTGGCCGGATCGGCATGCTGGGCCGCCAAGGAGGCTATGGTTTCCGCCGAGTTCTGCTCGAGATTAGAGATATATGGCCGCAACACCTCAA
>CAMYLL010000391.1 GCA_947259235.1 uncultured Pseudodesulfovibrio sp.
CAGCCAAGCCCGACGAGAGCGACAAGGGCAAGCAGGACGGCACGGCTCTCAAGGGCGGGTCATCCTCCGACGACAGCCAGACCACCCAGGAACAGCTCATCTCCCGCCTTGAAAAACAGGTCGAGAAGCTGGAAAAGGAAATCAAGGAGCTCGAAGACTCCGACCTGCCGGAAAAGCAGAAACGCCAGCAGGTCCAGGCCAAGCAGGACCAGCTCATGCAGCTCAACGACCAGCTCGTCAAGGCCAAGCAGGAACAGCTCAAGCTGGATGGCCAGGCCTCGGGCGGCGGGACCCGGGCGGAAGGCTTCGGCAACAGCGTCTCGACCTTCTAACCCTCTCCTCCCCGGGCCCGGCCCGGACGCTCAAACAAGACCCCACATGGGCGGCTGGTCATGACCGGTCGCCCATTTCCTTTGCCCCGGGTGCGGGTTAGCCCGCCCGTCCGGTCAGCGGTCGCGTTTTTGCCTCCGCCCGCTCAGGTCCATGCCGTTCACCGGGCAGATTCGAACCGTTCACCTAAAAACAATCCCGGTTGCGCCCATCTTCATCTACATGATAATAATCGGACGCGACACCCCGGTCCGCCAGAGAGTACATATTGAAAAAGGGTCGCGGCGAGCACAGCCCCCCTTTTGGAACGGTTCAACGGATAGTCAGGAGAAGCACATGAGTGAAGACAAAAAGATCGAGAGTTTGCAAAAAGACGGACAGATTTTCCACCCCGACGCATCCATGCAGGCCCAGGCCTGGATCAAGAGCATGGACGACTACAGGGCCGTCAACAAGCGCGCCCTGGACGACCCGGAAGGGTATTGGGGCGAGCGGGCAAAAGAGCTGATCACCTGGTTTTCGGACTTCGACACCGTGCTCGAGGCAGACTACGACACTCCCGAGTTCAAGTGGTTCTCCGGCGGCCGGACCAACGTCTCCTACAACTGCCTTGACCGCCACCTGACCGACGGCCGCCGCAACAAGGCCGCCCTTATTTGGCAGGGAGAGCCCGAGGAAGACGTCAAGGTCTACACCTATCAGATGCTCCACACCGAGGTCTGCCGCTTCGCCAACGTGCTCAAGAAAAAAGGCGTCAAGCGCGGCGACCGCGTGGCCCTGTACATGCCCATGATCCCCGAGCTGGCCATTGCCATGCTCGCCTGCACCCGCCTGGGCGCCGTCCACTCCATCGTCTTTGCCGGATTCTCCGCCGTGGCCCTGCAGTCGCGCATCGACGACAGCGCGGCCAAGGTCCTGATCACCGCCGACGCGGTACTGCGCGCGGGCAAGACCATCCCCCTCAAGCCCAATGCGGACGAAGCCCTCAAGGACTGCCCCAGCGTGGAGCAGTGCATCGTGGTCAAACGCGGCGGCAACGACGTCTCCATGGTCGAAGGCCGCGACTCCTGGTGGCACGACGAGGTGGCCGCAGACGACATCTCCAGCCAGTGCCCCCACGAGGAGATGGAAGCCGAAGACCCGCTGTTCATCCTCTACACCTCCGGCTCCACCGGCAAGCCCAAGGGCGTGCTGCACACCACCGGCGGCTACCTGACCTACGCGGCCCACACCACCCAGTACGTCTTCGACGTCAAGGACGACGACGTCTACTGGTGCACAGCCGACGTCGGCTGGATCACCGGCCATTCCTACATCGTCTACGGCCCCCTCGCCCTGGGTGCCACCTCCATCATGTTCGAGGGCGTGCCGAGCTATCCCAAGCCGGACCGCTTCTGGCACATCGTGGACAAATTCAAGATCAACATCTTCTACACCGCCCCCACGGTCATCCGCGCCCTGATGCGCGAGGGCGACGAATGGGCCAGGCACTACGACCTCTCCTCCCTGCGCCTGCTCGGGTCCGTGGGCGAGCCCATCAACCCCGAGGCGTGGCTCTGGTACCACAAGAACATCGGCGGCGGCAGCCTGCCCATCGTCGACACATGGTGGCAGACAGAGACCGGCGGCATCATGATCTCCGCCCTGCCCTACGCCACGCCGCTCAAGCCCGGCTCGGCCACCCTGCCCCTGCCCGGCATCTCGGCCAAGATCGTGCGCCGCGACGGCAGCCCGGCCGAAGCCAACGAGGGCGGCCACCTGATCATCGACAAACCCTGGCCCGGCATGCTCAGGAACGTCTACGGCAACCCCGAGCGCTACAAGTCCACATACTTCGCCGGGTTCCCCGGAGCCTATGAGGCGGGCGACGGCGCGCGCGTCGACGCGGAGGGCTACTTCTGGATCATGGGCCGCCTCGACGACGTCATCAACGTCTCCGGCCACCGCATGGGCACGGCCGAGATCGAATCAGCACTGGTGGCTCACTCCGATGTGACCGAGGCCGCCGTGGTGGGCATGCCCCACGACATCAAGGGCGAGACCATCTACGCCTATGTCACGCTCAAGGCGGGCATCGAGCCGTCCGATGACATCATGAAGGAACTCAAGACCTGGGTGCGCAAGGAGATTGGCCCCATCGCCACGCCGGAGTTCATCCAGTTTGCCGACGGGCTGCCCAAGACCCGCTCGGGCAAGATCATGCGCCGCGTGCTGCGCAAGATCGTGGAAGGGTCCAGCGACTTCGGCGACACCTCCACCCTGGCTGATCCGAGTGTGGTCACCGATCTGGTGGAAGGGAACAAGGATTTGCGCGGATAGTCTCTGCGGGATCGTTCCAGTGAAAGTATCTCCCCCGCGCCTGTCTGGGCGCGGGGGTTTTTTGTTGTTTGACGGTTTGTTGGAGCGAGGGGAAAGGAGAAAGAGGAAGAGAAAGAGGAAGAGGAAGAGGAAGAGAGAGCCAGTTGAGAAGCTGCGCTTCTCTGCCTTCCATGCCCTCCCGGCGGGGTCACTTTCTTTTGCTGGCCCAAAAGAAAGTAACCAAAGAAAAGGGCCGTAGGTCGC
>CAMYLL010000392.1 GCA_947259235.1 uncultured Pseudodesulfovibrio sp.
TTCCTGACAGCGGTGGCCATCGTCGACGATATCGGCGCGGTCCTGGTCATCGCCCTGTTCTATACCGCGGACATCTCCATGGTCATGCTGGGCGCGGCCGGGGCGCTGCTGCTCCTCGCCATGGCGGGCAACCGGCTGGGAATCCGGACGCCCGTGTTCTATGCCCTCATCGGCTGCGTGGTCTGGCTGGCCGTCCTCAAGTCCGGCGTCCACTCCACCGTGGCCGGGGTGCTCATGGCCTTTACCATTCCGGCGCGGAGCAAGTGCGATTCGGGGATGTTCATCGACCAGGCGACAGCCGTCATCGACGACTACATGGACGCGTCCGGAACGGGCGACTCGGTGCTGACCAACTCCGGCATGAACTCGGCCCTGCTCTCCATGCAGACCCTGGCTGGACGCGCCCAGACGCCGCTGCAAAGGCTGGAGTACGGGCTGCATCCCCTGGTGGATTACGCCATCATGCCCATCTTCGCCCTGGCCAACGCGGGGGTGGCCTTGAGCGCCGGGTCCATGGCGGGACAGAGCGGGGTCGTGGCCGGCACTGTCCTGGGGCTCGTGCTGGGCAAGCCGGTGGGCATTCTGATCGCGGTCATGCTCATTGTATGGGTGTCGGGCGGTTTGCCCGGCGGGCTGACCCTCAGGCATTTCGTGGGAGCCGGTCTGCTGTGCGGCATCGGGTTCACCATGTCGCTGTTCATCGCGGCCCTGGCTTTTGCCGATTCCCCGGCGCTTCTGACAGGGGCCAAGGTGGCCATCCTCGGGGCATCGGCCATCGCGGGCGCGGCGGGCTATCTGGTGCTGCGCGGCGCGACCGGGACCAAGGCCTGACGCCCGCCCGCCGCCCCGAGCAAGCCCTTCTCAAGAGGATGAATCCGGTGTAGGGTTAAATACTGGCTCACGAAGGCCGCCTCTCAACCAAACAGACGAGCGACGAACAATGACGACAACCAATGCGGAAGGCTTCATAGAAGGCGTTTTTTCCATAGAACGCATGGCCAAGATAGGCACCGGAACCACGGCCCGGCGCGTCAAGCAGACCGCGCTGTACTATGCGCGGCAGTTGGACGAGACGACCATCGAACTGCAGGGGCTCAACCCCAGGAACGTCCCCTTTGGCCAGACCGAACAGGTCACCAAGGAAGAGCTGCTGGCCGACTATCTGCCCATGCCGCAGCTGTTCAAGGAAGTGGTGGGCAACCTTCGCCAGGTGCAGAAGGCCGTGGCCCGGGGCGACAAGTTTCGCAAGCGCGGGGAGAATTTTACGGCGGAATACGAATACGCCAACGCCCTCAACCTGGACGAGCAGAACGTGCGGGCCAATTTCGGCATCGGCCTGTGCCTGCTGGCGCGCGACGAGAGCGACAAGGCCAAGCAGGTCTTCGAGCGCATCCTGGGCATCGACTCCGCCTTTTCCGACGAGCACAAGCACCTCTTCAACGAATACGGCATAGAACTGCGCAAGAAGAAGCTCTTCGGCCAGTCCGTGGATTACTACCGGCGCGCCCTGGAGCTCTCTGCGGATGACGAGAACCTGTGGTACAACCTCGCCCGCGCCCAGTACGAGCGCGGCGACTACGCCAAGGCCCTGGAGGCCGTGACCCGCTGCCTTGAGCTGGACTCCGGTCATGAAGAGGGACGGAAGATGCTCGACTACATGACCAGGAAAAAATTGGCGTAGGGCGCCCCCGCGCCTGCGTCAGGGAGAAAGTGTGACGGCCATCAAGGGCTTTATCATCGCCGGGACCCATAGCGGATGCGGCAAGACCTCGGTGTCGCTGGGGATCATGGCCCTGCTCGCCCGGCGCGGCGCGCGGGTCCAGCCCTTCAAGTGCGGGCCGGACTTCATCGATCCCGGCCACCACGCCCTGGCCTGCACCCGTCACGGCAAGCCCGTTCCCAGCCACAACCTCGACGGCTGGATGCTCCCCCGCGCAACGAATGTGGATATTTTCAACAGGTACGCCGCCGGGTGCGACGTGGCCGTGGTCGAAGGGGTGATGGGCCTTTTCGACGGCATCTCGGGCGTTGCCGACGACGGCTCCACCGCCCAGATAGCCAAGAGCCTCGGGCTGCCCGTGATCCTGGTGGTGGACGCCCGGTCCATGGCCCGCTCCGCCGCCGCCATGGTCTCAGGCTATGCCCGCTTCGATCAGGCGGTGAACATCGCCGGGGTCATCTTCAACCGTGTGGGCAGTGACTCCCACGCCGAGCTGCTCCGGGAGGCCATGACCCTGCTGCCTGACATCCCCGTGCTGGGCTGTCTGCGCCGCGACGAGTCAATCGTCACGCCCTCGCGCCACCTCGGGCTGGTCACGGCGGACGAGGATGAGGGCGAGGACGACCAGCGCTACGAACGGCTGGCCCGGTGGGTCGAGTCCGGCCTGGACATGGACGCCCTGCTGGCGGCCCTGCCCGAGCTGGAGGTCGTGGCGCCCTTTGAGCCTGTGCCGGAGATAGGCAGCGTGACCATCGGACTGGCCCGCGACGCCGCCTTCTGTTTCTATTACGAGGAAAACCTCCGCCTGCTGCGCGAGGCCGGGGCCAGGATCGTCGAGTTTTCGCCCATCGAAGATACCCATCTGCCCGCCAACGTCCAGGGGCTCTATCTTGGCGGCGGCTATCCCGAGCTCTACGCCTTCGAGCTGAGCCAGAACACCCGCCTGCGCCGGGAGATCAAGGAATTCTGCGAGGCGGGCCACCCCGTCTATGCCGAGTGCGGCGGCTTCATGTACCTGATGAACGACATCGTCACCGGCCGTGGGCGCTACGCCATGGCCGGGGTTTTCCCGGTGCGTGCCGTCATGGACGAGAAAGTCCGCGCCCTTGGCTACCGGGAGGTGACCACCCGGGCGGACAGCCCCCTCGGTCCCGTCGGGTCCGC
>CAMYLL010000393.1 GCA_947259235.1 uncultured Pseudodesulfovibrio sp.
GATAGAAGAGCCTCCGTCCGGCTATGTCGTCATTGACGTCAAGGGCGCAAAGCCGCCACGCCATGTTCATGAGTACGCAATCAACATGTGCCTGTACAAGGCATATGGAAAGTCGGCGTGGATGGCTAACGGCTTTTGGAACAGGAGCATGGATACCCGACCGGAGGCAATGCGAGCGTTCTATGACCTGTCGCCAGTAGATCGCCAGCGCCTTCTCTGCACGCAGGTCACGGGTGACGCGTATACGAAGTATACCTTTACGTTGACCGATTATCACCAGGAGGGGCGTGTGTGGTACTGGCTGTACCATCTGTTCTCCGACTACTCGGCCTTTAATCCGAGACTTGAAAAAGTTGATCTGTCGGAGTAGCCGCAAGTGCGTTGTTTAAGAAGAAGCGATTTTCGAACATGTCCTTTGTATTTGCCGTGAACCGCGTATGGCGCGGCTGGTTGACGGCCCAAGACGAGCCGCACGTCATTTTCGTTATCTCAGCAGTTCATTTTGACCTCATGGCTGCAAGGGGGAAGGGGACGGGGGTGGTAGGGATTTGCTGCGCTGTGTGGAACCGGAAGTTTGGGTTGCTGGGGCTGTACTTTAAGGATACGTTGGCTGAGAAAAATTTTCGGGAAGATAGCCTTTGCCTCAAGGCGGCAGGGTAGCGCGAGGTGAGAAAGAAAACCGCTAGGAATTGATTTTTTATTGTAGATATCCTGAAGTTTTACCCCTGCCGAGATGAACAAGTTTTTGATATGAAAGCACTCTACAATGAAGACCGCTGGCTGGCCGAGCGCATTGGCAAAACTGCCTACCGTATCAACGTAGGCAGCGAAGTGGATGCGTCCGCCATGGCGGACCTGCCCGACAGCCTCCCGTTTTCCTATGGCAAAGTGGCGTTGAGCGACAGTTCAATGGTCAATGCCTTTGTGCTGTGCGGTTTCAAGTTCATCAACGGACAGGCCTTCCTGGCCAAGGATTTCTCAGAGTTCGAGGATTTTTCCAGCGGAGCGGTTCGCGAAGCTCGTTCGGAAGATAGAGAGCAAGTGTGGGACATTGCCTTCAACGCCTATTCGTTCGACCGTTTTCATGTGGACGAGAAGTTGCGCTTTGCAGCGGATGACATCAACGCATCCTGGGCCGTCAATTACTTCACTGGAAATCGCGGCACGGACATGCTTGTCTGGGACAAGGACGGCGTGGTTGGCGGATTCATCCTTCTTATTGTGACTGACGGCGTTTTTTCCATAGACCTGATCGCCGTGGATAACAGATTCAAGAGACAGGGGATTGCCCGGGAACTGGTGGCCTGCGCCGAAAGCAAGTATGCAGACTGCACCCGGTTCACTGTTGTGACACAACTGGAAAACTCTCCGGCGCTGCAACTCTATTGCAAGCTGGGGTATGACATCGTCGAGATAGACGGCATCTTCCACAGGCACGGATAGAGCCGATTTCTGAGAATGATTAAACAAAGCGATAAATTATGAGCACTTTTCTGATCACTGGCGCTGGTGGATACATCGGTACTGCACTGACTGATCTTCTCCTTGAAAAGGGGCATAAGGTTATCGGTCTGGACCGTTACTTCTTTGGCGAGGACCTGCTCAAGGAGACGCTGGACAACCCCAACTTCACCCTGGTCAAGGATGATATCCGTTCGGTTGATCCCTCCATTTTCAAGGGCGTCGACGGAGTCTGCGACATGGCGGCCCTGTCCAATGATCCTTCTGGAGATCTCGATCCCGCTCTGACCAAATCCATCAACCACGAAGGCCGTGCCCGCATTTCCAGGCTGGCCAAGGAGAACGGCGTGCGGCGCTATGTGTTGGCGAGTTCCTGCTCCGTGTATGGAGCCGGTTCCGGCAAGGCGTCCTCCGAGCAGACCGAGCCGAATCCGCTCACAGTCTACGCCGAGTGCAACATCAAAGCGGAAAACTCCGCCTTTGCGCTGTGCGACGATGATTTCAGCGTCACTTCCCTTCGCCTGTCCACAGTCTACGGCCTGTCCAAGCGCATGCGTTTCGACCTTGCCGTGAACATCATGACCTACCACGCCTTTTCCAAGAACGAAGTGCAGATCACGGGCGGCGGCGAACAGTGGCGTCCTTTCATACACGTACAGGACGTGGCCCGCGCCTTTGCCACCGTGCTGGAGAGCGACACCAAGGTCGTCAGCGGCGAAGTGTTCAACGTCGGCGGCAACGGGCACAATTATCAGATTGCGACCTTGGCCTACCTCATTCGCGAGGAGCTTCCGTTCCCCGTTCAGGTCAATCACGTCTTGAGCGATCCGGACAGGCGCGACTACAACGTGGCTTTCGAGAAGATCAAGGATGTCCTTGGTTTCGTCCCCGAGTTCAGCCCGATGGATGGTGCCAAGGAAATCTACGAGGCGCTCAAGGTCAACAGGGTGAAGTTCGACACCAAAACAGTCACCGTCAAGTGGTACAAGTACCTCTCCGACGCTGACGAGGTCATCAACCGCGTCAAGCTGGACGGAAGGTTGCTTCGATGAGCAAGGTCGAATTTTTCCGTCATAATGTCGGGCCCGAGGAGATTGATTCCGTCGTTGAAACCCTCAAGGGCATCTTCCTGACCACCGGTCCCAAGACACGGCTGTTCGAGGAGAAGTTTGCACAGTACCTGGGCGCGAAATACTGTCTTGGTACCACCAGTTGCACCATTTCGCTTTTCCTGGTCCTGCAGGCCCTCGGAATTGGCGAGGGAGATGAGGTCATTGTCCCTTCCATGACCTTTATCGCCACCGCCAATGCGGTGAAACACTGCGGCGCCACGCCCATCTTCGTCGACTCGGAGCCCGCTACGGGCAATATTGACGTCGCCAGGGTGGAGGAGGCCATTACT
>CAMYLL010000394.1 GCA_947259235.1 uncultured Pseudodesulfovibrio sp.
AATGCCGACGCTGCGGCCGCCGATGCGGAAAAGGCGATGGATTATGCCCGCAAGGGGGCGGACGTGGTCTCCCGTACGCTTGAATCCATCCGCTTCGTTTCCGGCAATTCCCAGTCCCTGGCCGAGCGGGTCACCGGGTTGGGCAGCCAGGCCGAGGGGGTGGGCAAGATCATGGGCGTTATTTCCGACATTGCCGACCAGACCAATCTGCTGGCTCTCAACGCGGCCATCGAGGCCGCCCGGGCGGGCGAGGCCGGGCGCGGTTTTGCCGTGGTCGCCGACGAGGTGCGCAAGCTGGCCGAGAAGACCATGGTCGCCACCCGCGACGTGGGAGTGGCCATTGAGGGAATCCAGAACCAGGTGACCCAGACCATTCGCGGCGTCGAGGACATGAACAACATGACCGATGATGCGGCCGCGCTGGCTCATGAATCCGGGGATGCCCTGGAGGAGATCGTGACCTACGCGGGCACGAGCGCGGACCGGATTCGGGCCATTGCCTCGGCCGCTTCGCAGCAGTCCATTGCCAGCGAGGACGTGACCAGAACCATCGCCGAGGTCCACACCATCTCAAAGCTCACGGGTGACGCCATGATCGAGGCCACCGAGGCCGTGACCACCCTTGCCGAGCGGGTCGAGGATCTCTCCACCATGACGGATATGTTCCGGCTGGTGGGCAAGGGGAAGGTGCAGGAGGTCATCGGCGAGCTTGCCGCGTCCCAGGATATCCAGTCCCGTGACAGGTCCAGGATGGAGGCGGCCATGCGCCGCAGGATAAAGGCCAACGACTTCCTCGAACTGGTTTACATAACCGACGAGAAGGGCAGGCAGATGGTGAGCAACATGGGCGGCCGCGTCATGGACTACGCGGAGGACAAGGCCGCCTTCGGTTCCAATTGGGCCACGCGGCCATGGTTTACGGGTGCAGTGGAGAACCGGACCTTTTTCATCTCGGATGTCTACCAGTCCTCGGCCTCCGGGGAGAGCTGCATCACCGTTTCAAGTCCTTTCCTCGATCGTAACAGCCAGATCATGGGAGTCATCGCCGCCGACGTTCGCGTTGGCTGACGGCTTGGATGTCTATGACCGGAGGGCAGGGGGGCGTGACGCCATCCCTGCCCTTTTGGGTTTCTGAGCGGGAGCAGGCCGCCGTGTGAAGTCTATGTCACTTCCCTATGGGCCGCAGCTGCATCAGCACATTGCCCGCGATGATGAAGGCAAGACCTGCCAGGGTGGCGGGCAGGATTTCCTCGCCCACCAGAAAGTGGATGAAGACAAGGGAAAGGAAGGGGGAAAGAAAGATCAGGTTGGCGACCCTGGCGGTTCCCCCGCCGTCCGGCATGGCCGCGTATTTCATGGCTGTCAGCCACAAAGCAAAGGTGACGCCCATCTCGAAGACGCCCACATAGGCCCCGCCCATCAACGCCTCCGGGGTTATGGGCGGCAGTTCGGAAAAGATCAGGGTGGCCCCCAGGACAAGGGGGAGGGCGAAGAGGAAGTTGAAAAAAAGCCCGGTGACCGGGGCCGTCGTGCTGCGGGTGTTGCCTATCCAGTAGAGGGCCCAGACCACGGTGGAGCCCAGAGCCAGGGCCACGCCCGCCGGGCTTGAGAACCGCATGTCCGTTAGGTCGCCGTGGGTGGAGATGACCACTACCCCGAAATAGCTGATCAGGATGGCCGCCAGATCCCGCAGGCTCAGCTTCTGGCCCAGCAGGGGGACGGAGAGCAGGGACAGGGTGATGGCCCATGTATAGTTGATGGGCTGGGCCTCCTGGGCCGGGAGCAGATCGTAGGCCATGAACAGGATGACGTAGTACAGGGCGGGGTTGAGCGCGCCGAGCAGGGCGCAGCGGAGCAGCTCGCCCCGGCTCACGCGCCGGAGCTGGCCGAGCCTGCCCTGGGCGGCAAGCACCCCGGCCAGGGCGAGCAGGGACGCGACGCAGGCGTACAGGAGCAGTTGCAGCGGGTCGAGATGGCGCAGGGAGAGTTTGAAGGCCGAAGCCACGGTGGACCAGAGGGCCACCGTGGCCAGGCCGAAGAGCAGGGCTTTTTTGCGGGCGTTCACAGGCTGGGCGTGTCGGGCTAGAGGATGACGTGCTTCTTGATGTAGGACACGGCTTCCTTGACGTCGTCGGTGACCATGAACAGGTCCAGGTCTTCCTCTTTGCAGAACTCGTTGCTCACCATCTGGTCGCGGAACCAGTCGATGAGCCCGCCCCAGAACTCGGTGCCGAAGAGGACGATGGGGAAGGGCTTGATGCGGTGGGTCTGGATGAGCACCAGGGCCTCGGCCAGCTCGTCGAGGGTTCCGTAGCCGCCGGGCAGGGCCACATAGGCCATGGCGTACTTGATGAACATCAGCTTGCGGATGAAAAAGTAACGGAAGTCGCACCTGATGTTCATGAAGGGATTGTTGTGCTGCTCCATGGGCAGGTGGATGTGCAGCCCGATGGACTCGCCGCCGTTTTCGAAGGCGCCCTTGTTGCCCGCTTCCATCAGTCCGGGGCCACCGCCTGTGATAACGGAGAACCCGGCGTCGGAGAGCTGCTTGGCGAGCTGTTCCGTCTGCTTGTACAGGGGGCTGTCGGGCTTGACCCGGGCGGAGCCGAACATGGACACGGCCGGGCCGATCTCCGAGAGGGTTTCGAATCCGTCGACGATCTCGGCCATTATCTTGAACAGCCGCCAGGATTCCTGCATGGAAAGGTCGTCGATCAGGTATTGCTTGGAACGATGGATCATGAAAACTCCTTGTCACTTGATTTGGGAGACACCGAGATGGAGTGGTTGCCTGATTGTCGTTTATGAGGCATGAAGACCGGGGAGCGGAGACCGGGTCCCGTTGCCTGCAACATTCTCA
>CAMYLL010000395.1 GCA_947259235.1 uncultured Pseudodesulfovibrio sp.
ATCCCACTTCAATAAAGGTATATGAGGTTGCCCGACCTCTGCAAACCGACCAGTCGAACGGCTTAATCCAACAGATGGGCGAGGCGGCGGACGAGACGCATTTTGAGATGGATTCTAGTCGTCCTCTTCATATTCCGGGGGCAGCTTATGTACGACACCCTTGTGACACTCGATACACGTCTGCCCTTTTTCCAGCGCAGGCTTCATCTTTTTTGCGCCGCGACGGGACTGATCGTGAAAGTTCATTGCTTCGTAGCTGTGGCAGTTTCTGCATTCGCGCGAATCGCTGGCCTCCATGGAGCGCCACACGTTCTCCGCCAGGTGCAAACGCTTCGCCTCGAATTTTTCTCTGGTATCAATAGAACCGATCAGCTTGTGGTACAACTCGTTGGAAGCCCTGATCTTGCGGGCGATCTTGGCTCCCCAACTTCTGGGAACGTGACAATCCGCACAGGTCACCCGCACGCCCGACGCATTTGTGTAGTGTTTCGACTCCTGGTACTCGGGATATACCGTATCGCGCATCTCATGACACGAGATACAGAATTCGACGGTGTTCGTGTATTCGACAAAGGTATGGAAACCTCCCCAGAAAATAATACCCGCGAATACCCCGGCCACGAGGATGACGCCCCCACCATACCGCTGGGATGGTTCGAATAACCGGCGTTTCAGTGAAGCAAACATGGCGTTGCCGAATGCAAAAAGATGGCAGCCGCCGGAAACGGCTGCCATATTGAGAGCACAGCGATTAAGCCGGAGTTTCCCTGACGCCGCCCGTGTTACTCCTTGGGCAGGGTGGCCATGTGCGACATGATGTCCGCAATGATCTGATGGTCCAGGGCTCTCAGAGCGGGCATGTCTTCACCGGGTTGGCCATTCAGGATCTTGTGCATCACTTCCCAGGGATTGCCCATCTGCGCGCCGAAAGGTTTCATGTCTTCCGGCATCTTGCCGTCTTTGCCGTGGCAGTTTGCACATATGGTATTGAAGTATGCCTCACCCTTGGCGGCATCGCCCTTTGGCGCCTTGCTGGCACGGTCGATGAAGGCGTCCATATCGACCTGTCCCTTGCTGACGAAATTGGCCAGATCGGTAAAATCCTGGTCGGAAAGCAGGTCCTTGAAGCCGTGTTCATCCGCCTTGAGCACAGAGACAATCTCGTCCGCCGATGCACCGGAAGCGCCCTGGATACCGGCAATACCGCTCGCATGCTTACCACCGGAGTAGGCTCCGTCGCGGCCCATATAGTCCCAGCCATGACATTCCTTGCAGCGCCAGTTTGCGTCAGGCTTCTCGGCATAGGCCTTGTCCGCGGGATAAAGTGCGTGCGGAGTTGAAGGTGCATCTTCGTCGATGACCTTATACCACTTGTCATACAGGCGCCCTCCCCGCGCAATCGAGGATTCAATCTCGGCAGCCTGCGCAGTCCCTACGACCGAAAGGGAGGAGAGCAGGACGCCGGATAATGCGATACGGAGCAACTTGATTTTCGTCATCTTGGGAACCTCGGTTGATTTATTGAAATCGTATGTTTCCATTACGCATTCTGCCAGTATACGGTCATCCCAAATTGATCCAAGTCAAGCCGTGGAACGTCTGCAAAATTCAGCCATGGCGAGGAACGACGCGGCACCGGAAGTTATTGAACGCAATAAACCTGTGTTGCTTCGCCCGCGGTGACTTTATCTTAGATAGACCAGAGTCCCTGAAATTCCAGGTTACCTGACGCCGGAGACAGATGGATCTATAGCGGGACAATCATCGTGTGCGATAGCTGTAGTGACAGGCAACGCAAGAGGCGGTCACTTTCTGCAAGGCAGAGAGCGACCGCTTCAAATCCCCCTCTTTCGCCACCCTGGCAAATTCACTTGCCGATTCATGCATACTCCATCCCAGATTCCGCATCGCGGGAGGCATAAAGCGGCCCGGGCCCATACCCGTGGTACGGTGTTTTCCCATCGAACTCTTGCCCATCCTTGTTTCTGCGATTTCGGCCGCCCCGGTTAGATTGTTTCCAGCCAGAAAAGTGACGATTTCATTCAATACGGCAAGGTGGTCCAACATGTCCTGTCGCATCAGTTGGCGAGCCTGCGCGGGCATCGAGACCAATTGACGAGGGTCGCCGTCTGGTGCTCCATTTGCTTGCGATTGGCTTCCGGTGGCCTCGTCACCGTAGGCCGGATGGAGTGAAAGCAACATCCCCACTGTTATTGATAAAACTATCTTTCCAGACATGACGCCTCCTGTGCGCTTCGAGGGATTGACCACGACGTCTACTTCAGCTGGCTGTCCTTACTGCCGCGGCGGTTGTGCCCACCGATGCCAGTCTCCTGCCGCTCCAGTTCGCCCTGACAGCTGACACACATTCGGATACCGGGTATCGCTTCGCGGCGCGCCCTGGGGATGGGCGCATCGCACTCCTCGCAATGAGTCAGGCTCTCACCCTCGGGCAAGCGGCTGCGCGCCAGCCTGACCGCGTCCTCGACGCTGGCGTCTATCTGATCCTGAACTGCCCCGTCCCGGGACCAACCTCCGGCCATGTTTGCTCTATTCGTGATTTGGATGGAACTTTGTTCGACGCGGCGGCGACGCGGTCGCTGACGCATTTACTACCTATTCTAACGGCCTGGAGACTTTCCAGATAGTGTCCGGAATCAGCCTGCTCCCTCTGAGGCGCGGTGAATGCACCTTCACCAGGAATACGGGAAATGCGGGCAAGGGACCGGCTCAGGATCTGAGATAGGATGCCCCGTTGACATCGATTATCGATCCGGTGAGGAACTCACACCCTGCCGAGGCAAGGAACAGGGCGGCGCGCGCAACTTCTTCCGGCTCGGCAACCCGGTTCAGAGGACT
>CAMYLL010000396.1 GCA_947259235.1 uncultured Pseudodesulfovibrio sp.
CTTCCGGGCCGCCCCGCGCAGGGGGTCTGGCTTGCTCCGCGCCGCTCCGGGTCTATGTGCTTCTACCCGATGTGGCCGACATTTCGCACCTCACGGCAAGCGGCTTTGGCTTGGGCCATCGGCAGGACCGGACGTGACCCCGCTCTTGTGCCGAACCCTGCATCCTGCTCCGCAAGATCACGCTGGCCTGGCGCCCCTGATGAGCAGAAACAGGCGCATTATCGCACGGGCCAGAAGGGCGGGGATAAGTTTGTTTTCCCCTGGCGGAACCGGGCTTTTCGATGAAGCACGAGGAGCCTCCCCGCTTCCGCTTGCGGGGGTCAACCGGACGTTCAAGGCGAGGTGGCGAAGGTCTGAAAAGTGCCACAAGCAGACATGGCAGCTCCCCAAATCGCACCGAATTTTCGCACATCGCGATGCCGGTGGAGGAGCCGTCCACAGCATCAGATGCGGACGGTAACGGGGTGTTGTTCAACGCGCACGTGGGAGCGGAACCAAACATTTGAGTCACGAATGGATATGCTATCCTCAGTCAGGCATACGCTGCACGGGGAGCGGTCCCATGAAACGCGGATTCACATGGGCGATCGTTATTGTTTTATCCATTGCAATCGGGGTCGGCCTGTTTCTTGGGACGTGGCCGTCGTTTGGCGGGGCTATTTCCGGGGAACGATTGAAAAGAGTACAAGCATCCCCCCACTATCTTGATGGCGAATTCAAGAATACTTATCCTCACCCTCCCTTGGAAGCGGCGGACGTCTGGGGCTACCTGACGGAGCAGCTATTCGGCGAGCAGACGCGGGTTCCTCCATCGGCCTTTCCCATATCGGCCATCGCGCCTGCATCCCTGCAAGATGAACCCGCTACCGGATTACGCGCCATTTGGCTGGGCCATTCAAGTGTCTACCTGGAACTGGATGGTTTTCGTCTTCTGGTTGATCCCGTGTTTTCAGACTATGCCTCGCCTGTCCCAGGCATTGGCCCGAAGCGGTTTCATCCTCCGCCCATCGTTATGACAGATCTTCCAAGGATTGACGCCGTAATTGTTTCGCATGATCACTATGACCACCTCGACATGCCCACGATCCAATATCTGTCGTCCAAAGGAACCCACTTCGTCGTTCCTCTTGGGGTCGGGGGCCATCTCGACGCATGGGAAGTGCCAGGACAGCAAATCACAGAGTTGGACTGGTGGGAATCAATGGAAATAAGAAGACTGACGATCGTCTGCACGCCCGCCCAACACTACTCGTCTCGCGGAGTCCTCGATTACAAGAATACGCTCTGGTCCTCGTGGTCTGTCATCGGGCCCAAGCACCAAGTTTTCTATAGCGGAGATTCGGGATTTTCCGACCATTTCCAGGAAATCGGTAACCGATTGGGGCCTTTTGACTTAGGTATAATCAAGATTGGGCAATATGGTCCGGGCGCTTCCTGGGTCTTTAGCCACATGAATCCCGAAGATGCGGTTCAGGCACAACTTGCCGTTCAGGCAGACCGTATGCTTCCGGTGAGTTGGGCGACTTTCAATATCGCGTTTCACGATTGGGATGAACCCATTGAACGAGCGGTCAAGGCGGCCACCGAACAAAATGTGGATTTGGTGACTCCCCGCGTGGGTGAGGTTGTAATCATGGGCAAACCGTTTCGTTCCCATCGCTGGTGGGAGGCGCTCAGGTAGGCGGCCATGGTCCCGCCGGTGTCCGCTGTGGGTCAATCTGCGACATGCATGGCGGAGCGCCAGATGTCCGCTCTTCGGCCGTCTTCAGACACTCGGGAATAGAGTGCGTTTGGTGAAACCGGGACCACCTGTTGAGGCTCCACATCTAGCTGACGATCAAAAACGTCTCGCCGGGATAGCTGAACTCCTGCAGATTTTCGCCCGCTCCACCGCGATCGACGACCAGAAAGTCGCTGACGGCATCGAGCGCCAGCAGCGGGTGGTGCCAGACGTTTTTGGCATAATTCACGCCCTGATCGCCGGCCGCCAGAAAGGCCAGCGGCGTGCCGGGCCGGCCGTCCTCATCGGGCGCTACGACAACCAGAAACGGCCGGCCCGCCAGCGAGAAGAAGGCCTGTGAGCCGAGCGGATGGCGCTCCATCATCGTGATCTCGACCGGAAAGGCGAAGGGCTGGCCGCGAAAGAGGCTGATCAGCGGCCGGCCGTCCTGATCGGCAACGTCGATCCCGGCGAGATCGTGAAAGCGCGTCGTCGTGCCTTCATTGATCAGACGCTGTTCGGCGTCTTTTGTCTCAATCACATCGCCGAAGCCGGCAAACGCCACCTTGCTCAATGGCTGGACCGCAATTTCCCGCGCCATCAGGGCGCTTTCCTGCCGAACAGGCGCATCCGGCTGATGCCGCCGTCGGGGAAGATGTCGAGGCGGATATGGGAGACCGGGCCACTTTGCCTCAGTTCATCGGCGAAGACGTGCTCGCGGTCCGGGCCGAGCGCTTGCGCCGGCACCAGTTCCGGCCAGTCGGCGCTGACCTGCCCGAGGGTTTCCGCGCCCGGTTCGTTATCGAGCCGGACCGCGCGAAGGCTGGCGCGCTCGGGATAATTGCCCTTGTAAAACGTCGTTGCGATCTCCGCCCGCTCAATGATGCCGGGATGGCCGAGGCGGATGACGCACCAGTCATTGCCCGGCCCGCGCCGGCGCGCGGTCTCCCAGCCATCGCCCATATTGATTGCCGGCCACGGCGTCAGGATGTTGGCGGGTCTGCCGAAATGGGCATCGCTCCAGGCGCAGCCAACGCCGCCATTGACCGCAGCGGCAAGGTCGACCGTTTCATCGGCGCCGATACGCGTCCAGTCCCTGGCGATCTCGCCGAAGACGCGCAG
>CAMYLL010000397.1 GCA_947259235.1 uncultured Pseudodesulfovibrio sp.
ACCGCTCTCCGCTTTGGTTTTCAAGGTGACCATGGACTCCGGCCGCAAGCTGGCCATGATGCGCCTGTATTCCGGCCAAGTGAGCGCGGGCGACACGGTCTTCAATATCACCCAGGACCAGGATGAGCGCGTGGCCCGGCTTTTTCGTCTTCATGCTGGCCGCAGGGAGAAGATCGATACCGCCTATGCGGGGGACATGGTTGGCGCCGCCGGGATGAAGTACGCCCGCACCGGAGACACCCTGTGCCTGCGCGAAGCTCCCGTCCTGCTGGAACAGATCGGAGACTACAAGCCTGTGATTTCCCTGGCCATCGAACCGCGAAACACCGAGGAAGGGGACAAGCTCGATGAGGTGCTCGAAAAATATCTCCTCGAAGATCCCACTCTGGACCTCAAGCGGGACGAGGAAACAGGGCAGATCATTCTTTCCGGCATGGGCGAGCTGCATCTCGAAGTGATCCTGGAGCGGCTCAAGCGCGAGTACAAGCTCGATCCCAGGGCGGGCAAGCCGCAGGTCGTCTATCAGGAGACCGTGGGAGCCAAGGCACGCGCCCAGGCGCAATTCCATCGGGAGTTCGCGGACGAGACGCATTTCGGCGAGGTCAGTCTGTCCGTGGAGCCCCTGGCCCGGGGCGCTGGCCGCGAAGTTACCTTTGAGGTCGATCCCGAACTGTGGCCGGCGGCATGGCTGACGGCAGTGGAAGAGGGCATCGTCGATTGCCTGCAAAGCGGCGTGATCAAGGGATATCCGGTTCAGGATCTCCACGTGCGCGTGCTCGGCATGGAGCGCAAGGACGGAGAGTCCGGCCCTGTGGGGTATCGCATGGCGGCCATGATGGCCTTGAAGGATGCCTTGGTTGCAGCCGGGCCCAAGTTGCTCGAACCCATAATGTGGATCGAGATTTCCGTTCCCGAGAATTTCGTGGGCGACGTGGTCGGCCTGCTCGGTTCCAAGGGGGCCAAGATAGAGAACATGGTCGATCGTGCCGGGTTGAAGACTGTGCAGGGCCTTGCTCCCCTGGGCAGGCTCTTTGGCTTCTCTACCGACCTGCGTTCCGCGACCCAGGGGCGGGCCGGTTTCATCATGAAGTTTTCACGCTTTGACGTTCTGGAGTAGCCCTGCTCATGCTTCGCAGAAAGAATCCGGGTGTGAGGAAAATCGAAGGCAGAGCGGACTGGTGGACAGGCAGCAAGCGCTGGATCCGTCTTTGGTATCTGCGTCTGATGCGCCAGAACTCCTCGCCCAAGAACCTTGCCGCGGCCATGGCTCTGGGGATGTTCATCGGGGCCCTGCCCATCATGCCGTTCCAGTCAGTGGTGGTCATCGCCCTGGCTTTCGCCTTCAGGGTCAACAAACTGGCCGCGTGGCTGGCTACCTGCTATTCGAACGCGGCGACCATGGTTCCGTTTTATTATTTTCTCTACCTCGTGGGCAAGGCGGTGACGCCGTTCAGCAATGTCACATTCGATCCCAATAATCTTGCCATGGAGAAGCTCATCTCTGCCGGGTGGGACGTCTTCCTGGTCATGTTCGCCGGGGGGCTTGCTTTCGGCATCCCTGCCACCCTGGTCACCTATTTCCTTTCTTTATTCATCATCAGGCGCTATCGCCAGCGCCGTGCGCTCCGCCTGCTGAGAAAGAAAACCCTGGGCTGATAAGGGCGAAGGGCGACGCCGGACAAGCCGCTCCCCTGATTGATTTCCCTGTTTTTATCCCCGTAATTGCATTTTCCATCGATAGCGCGTAGTAATTGCGCGGTAATCCATGGTTTTTGTGCATCCGATTCGTCGTTACCAAGCAGGAACCACGCACCTGGGCGGCTGGCCAGCCTATGGAGCCGGTGTGGGCGCGGCGTGCGTCTGTGCCCTGGTTGCATCTTTCTGGCTCTCCGGCAGAGAGCGCCGCGTGGGCCGTGCCATAGAGGATCTGGCTGAGGGTCATAACGCGGAGATGGTTCTGGGCGAGCTGGGGACCAGTCCCCACAGCGAGGGCTTGCGTCGGCTCGCGCAGGCCGGGACCGCTGTTCGGGCGGAGAAGAACCTTCTTGAGAACGCCCTCAAGGGCTTGGGAAATCCTGCCTTTCTCAGCAACAGGGACGGCCGTATCATCATGGCGAACAAGTCCCTGCTTGATTTGCTCAAGAAGCCGTCCACTCAGGTGATCGGTTTTTCTGTCAGTCAGGCCGTTTACGGCAGGGATGGGGCGTCCATGACCGACAAGGCTCTCAAGGCCGGGAAGGGCGACGAGCAGACGGCCGATCTGACATTGTGGGACGGACGTACGACCAGCATCAAGTGCTTTGTGTCCATGGTGCATGACGAGGCTGGCGACCTTGTGGGGGCCGTGACGTCTTTTGTCGATCTGACCGAGGTTGTGGAGCAGCGGCTCGAAGTGGAGCGGCAGCGCGAGCGTATGACCAAGGCTGGTCAGCATATCAGCGGCCTTGCGGAGCATGTCGCCTCTGCCACGGAACTCCTCTCGGCCTCTGCCGACGAGCAGGCCCAAGGGGCGCAGAAGCAGCGCAACCAGACCTCTGCCGTGGCCACGGCCATGGAGGAAATGACGGCTACGGTCATGGAGGTGGCCCGCAACGCCAGCGCGACAAGTGATGCGGCGGACCAGGCGCGCGAATCGGCGGCCGAGGGTGTATCCATGGTATCCAGCGCCGTGGACGCCATCAATGAAGTGTCAGAGTCAGCCAAGCAGCTCGGTCATGAGATTGGAGAGCTTGATGTTCAGGCTGGCGAGATAGGCCGGATCATCAACGTCATCAACGACATAGCCGATCAGACTAATTTGCTGGCCCTCAACGCGGCCATCGAGGCGGCGCG
>CAMYLL010000398.1 GCA_947259235.1 uncultured Pseudodesulfovibrio sp.
CAGCCCAGTTCGTCACCGTGACCCAGGCCGAATCCGGCCAGAAGCTGCTCCAGTTCCTGGAGCGCAGGCTCGACGGCGCCGTACCCAAGGCGGCCATCCAGCGCTGGATACGCAAGGGACAGGTGCGCGTGGACAAGGGACGCAGGAAGCCCTTTGACCGCATCGACTCGGGACAGGTGGTGCGCATCCCGCCCTATGCGCCGGGCGAGAACAAGACCGCCACATCCGGCGGCCCCCTGGAGTTCGCCTTTGAGAACGACCGCTGGCTGGCCATCGCCAAGCCCGCGGGATTGGCCGTCCACGGCGGCGACGGCATCGAGGACTCGGTGGCCGGACGGCTGGCCGCCGCCTATCACGGCGCGGACTTCATGCCCACCCTGGCCCACAGGCTGGACCGCGACACCTCCGGCCTGCTGCTGGCGGCCAAGACCTACGACGCCCTGCGCGACCTCAACGACCGCTTCGCATCCGGCACCATCGGCAAGCTCTACCTGGCCTGGGTCCTCGGCACATGGACCGAGCCCGGCACGAGCCTGCTTCGGGACCGGATGGAGAAACAGGGCGATCCCGGCAGCCAGCGTGTCGAAACCGGCTCGGGCAAGACCGCCCTGGCCCGGGTCACCTGCCTGACCACCGAGGGGGATCACAGCCTCCTGGCCGTGCGTCTGCTCACGGGGCGCACCCATCAGATTCGCGTCCAACTCGCCTCACGCGGCCACGCCGTGGCGGGCGACCGCAAATACGGTCCCGCCGCCCAACGCGGCCCCATGCGGCTGCACTGCCACGCCCTGCGCCTGGACGCCCTGACCCTCACCCTGCCCCCGCCCTGGTCCGGCAAATGGGCCGCGAAGCCCAACGTCCTGCGCGACGTCCTCGCACTGCTCGACGACCAGCCCGGCCCGGACGCCGACGCCTGACCCTCGCCCCCCGAGCAAAATACCCACCGAGGCGCACAACGCGCTGACCATCCCCTTCGCCCATACTCTTGCGGCCATCGGACAAAGAGGGTATAGATAAATTCTAGAAATCTCCAAAAGAGGAGGGGCCATGCGACGCACCGTTTCCACAGTTCTCCTGTTCGGCCTTCTGGCCGCGCTCATGCTGATGTCAGGCTGCACGGTCTACGACGTAGCCGTTGAAGAGCGCGACCTCGGCGACTGGACGGACGACAAGAACATCGCCTTTGCCATCGAGAAAGGATTCCTCAACGACGATCTGGTCAAATACATGGACTTCGACGCGTCGAGCTACCAGGGACATGTGTACATCGTGGGCGAATACGAGAGCCGGGCGCAGATAGACCGGGCCGTCTCCATCGCCAGGAAGACCAAGGGCGTTCGCGAGGTGACCACCTATCTCCTGCCCAAGAAGGCCAACGACTACTGTGGCACCACGGACAACCTGGAGCTGTACACCAAGGTCAAGCAGAAGCTGGTGACCGACACGGACGTGTGGTCCACGAACATCGATATCAAGACGGTTCAGTGCAACGTGGTCCTGCTCGGTATCGTCGGCTCGGCCGCGGAGCGTGACAGGGCCGTCGCCCACGCAAAGTCCGTGGAGGGTTCACGCGGGGTCAAGTCGTTCCTCAGGGTTAAGTAACGGAGCAACGCATGAAGGAACACGGCATCCACGAGAGGCAACAACAGCTCCGGCGCAGAGCCCTCCTTACGGGAGCAGTACTCCTGTTGGGTCTGATGCTGGCCGGTTGCGCCACGAGGAGCGCCCCGCCGCCGGGAGCCGAACCCGCCGCGCCGCCCGCCCGGCAGGCCACGGGCAAGGCCGCATCCATTGTGCGCACGGCGCGCACCCTCATCGGCGCGCCCTATGTCTGGGGCGGTCACTCCCCATCCACCGGGTTCGACTGTTCCGGCCTCGTCTGGTTCACCTACCGCCAAAACGGCATCACCCTGCCGCGCATCTCATGGCAGCAGTTCGGCACGGGAAGCGCTGTTGCCTTCGACGAAATGCGGCCCGGCGATCTTATCTTCCACAAGGTGGAATCCAAGGGAAAATCCCTGCACGTCGGCATCGTCACCGACCGGGGAACCTTCGTACATGCCCCCAGCTCGGGCAAACGGGTCATGGAATCAAGCCTTGCCAACACCTACTGGCGCGACCACTTCATCGGCGCGCGCCGAATTCTGTAGCCGGGACAACTCCCCCGACGACATGCGCCGGGTAAAGCCGTCTCGCGGCTTTCCCTCCTCTACCCACGCCCGCCGTTCCGGGCTCCCTGTTCGCCTCACGCAAGCAGGGAGGGAGGCTTTGCATTACATCTTTAATAAAAGAAAAAGCCGGGACCGACGCATAGGCAACCTACGCGAGGGGTCGGCTTTTTCGCAGCAACGCAGCAATCGGGTGCTTGCCACCGGAAGGTTTTGCGCAAGGGCCCGAGTGCAAGGCGCAAGAAAAAGCCGGGACCGACGCGCAGGCAACCTACGCGAGGGGTCGGCTTTTTCGCAGCAACGCAGCAATCGGGTGCTTGCGCAAAACCGCTATTCTTTGGGCATGAGGGGCTTGTAGTACATGCCGATCTTGATGCGGTCGGTCAGATACTGGCTCTTGAGCTTGATCTTGAGGAGGTCATTCTCCCATAGGTAGATATCCCAGCCTTCGATCTTATTGTGGTCGGGGAGGCCGTATTCATCCATGAGGATGGCGATGACGTCCTTGACGTCGCGGGCCTTGTCTATCTCGACTATGGTCGTGAAGAGACCGTTGTCGCGAAAGCCATAGGTGACGCGGGTGTCCTCGATCTTGGAGATGCCGCATGCCTCGACCTTGGTCACGCGGTAGTAGCGGACGCCGTCCGCTGCGTGGG
>CAMYLL010000399.1 GCA_947259235.1 uncultured Pseudodesulfovibrio sp.
GCCGCCCGGTCCCATCTGCTCGCCCGGGCTCCAGTCCCTGATGGCGGCGGCACATCCCGAGGCCCACCGCTACCTCTACTTCGTGGCCAAGGGCGACGGCTCGCACCATTTCAGCGAAACCCTGGCCGAACACAACAGCGCGGTGGTCAAATACCAGATACGGCGCAACCGCTCGACCTACCGCTCCACCTCAGGCCCGGCCGCCTCCCAATAGGACAGGCCCGGCTCCGCCGTCAGCGGACAGCCTGGCCGAGTCTGTCAGTCCAGCTCCTGGCTCCGACATCTCCGGGGAAATAGACGTAAAGGGCGCGGGCAACGATGGCCTCGCGCTTTACCGGGCCGATGAACCGCGAATCATAGGAATTGTCCCGGTTGTCGCCCAAGAGGAAATAGCTGACCGCATCCAGCATGGTCGGCGGATAATCGTCCCGCTCCGGCTTTGGCCCGCCCTCGGTGGGGCGAACGTAAGGCTCATCAAGGCGCACCCCGTCCACGTAGACCCGCCGCGCCTTCATGCGCACCGTCTCCCCGGGCAGGCCCACGACCCGCTTGACGAAATACCGCCCGCTCGCCTCGTCCATGAAGACCACCACCTCGCCGCGCGCAACGGCAGCCGCCGGGTCCAGCCGCCGGGCCATGAACCGGTCGCCCACGCGCAGGGTGGGCGTCATGGACACGGACGGGACCTTGAAATTCTGATAGAAACACGCCTTGATCACCCCTTCCACCACCGCGCCCGCCCCGAGGCTCAGCCCCACGGCCAGTACATACACCCACCAGCGGTTGAACCGCGTGGGCGCGAAACGCACCCGCCGAGCGGTCCCGTATGCCTCGGCGGCCACCGCCACGTTGAAGGCGAACAGTCCGGCCCCGGTCCACACAAGCCCGGCAAAGGAACCCAGCCCGAACAGCATGGTCACCCCCAGGACAGTCTCGATCAGGAAGAGCGTCAACCCCTTGCGCCATTGGCCGTTGTATACCTGGCCCGCGCCAGTGGCCGTGAGCGACAAGAGCGCGGCCACCCACGGCTTTCGCCGCGCGGCGGGCCGTTCGGAGATTAATTCTTTTGTATCGTTGATGATCTGCTCGTCAGTCATGGGGCCTCCCCCTAATAATGGCGTGCCGGGAGCCGTAAACGGGTCAGGCCACGGGGACAAAGTCGCGTCCGAGGACATACCCGCGCGAATGAAGAAACTCGGCGATATCCTCCCGCGCCCCCCGGCTGGCCACATACGGCAGGCAAAACGCCTCGCCCGGCGGCGGCACGGTGTCCCGGTCGCGCACCTCGATGCCGCCCACCACGTTGCCTATCTTGCGCGGGTCCACGTCATAATAGGCAGCAAACTGCACGCCGTGGTCAAGGAGCATGTCAGCCCTTTTCCGCGTGGTTCTACCGGAGCCGAGGATGTGGACCTCCGGGTGGCGCGGGTTGTGCCGGGCCAGCCAGTGGGCGAGGTATTTCGCCTTGACCCGATAGAAGGCGTCCACCCGGTAGCGGGGGTGGGTACGGGAAAGGCGCGTGGGCGGATCGTTCCAGACCATCAGCTCCGCGTCCACCTTGGCCATGCGCACCCCGGCCTCGAGCCAGCGCAGGAGCAGCTCGTAATCCTCGGGGAAATCCCCGTCGCGATAGGGGCCGTGCCGTTCCACCAGGGCGCGTCGGCACATGATGGACGGATTGGGCACGGGGAACTCGACGAACCGGTTCAGGCTGATGGCGTCGTGGTCAAGGAGGGTGTTGGTCCAGTCCACATACCGGGCATACCCGGCGCACCGCTTGCGGCTGCCGCCGAAGCGGATTCGGCAGCCCGCCAGCCCGATGTCGGGACGTTCGTCAAGCAATGCGGCCTGGGCGGCCAGACGGTCGGGAAGCATCTCGTCGTCGGCGTCCATTCGGGCGATATAGCGCCCCCGCGCCAGGACCATGGCCCTGTTGGCCGCCATCGCCACCCCGCCATGCTCGGCGCGGACCACCCGGACGCGGGCGTCCCGCCGGGCATAGTCCGTCAGGATCGCTGCGGTCTGGTCCGTGCTGCCGTCGTCAACGGCCACCACCTCGAACTCCCGCAGAGACTGCCCCAGGACACTGTCCAGGGCACGGCCCACGGTGTCCGCGCAGTCGCGGCAGGGCATGGTCACGCTGACGACAGGGACGCTCATGACCGGTCAGGAGGCCTCGGCCGCGGCCTTGCTCTCGCGCACGGCAGCCTTGATCCGGCACACGGAGCAGGTCTCGGCGCTGGTTGGGGAGCCGCACTCGACGCAGGGCAGCAGTTCCGCACCCGTCTCCTCTTCCAGGGCGGCGAAGGCGGGTTTGCCTTTCTTGAGAAAGCCCTGGTAGAATTGGAATTTCTGCCCCGGGCTGCGGTGCTCCAGCTCGCCCCACAGCTCCTTGTGGCTGGTGAAGCTGGCGCCCGAGGCATAGGGACAGGGGTCGGAATGAATCTCGATGCCCTTGAGAAAGGCGTAGTTGGCGGTCTCGAACTCGCTCAGGCGGAACAGCGGCTTGACCTTGCGCACGAACCCTTCACGCGCGGCAGCATGGGCCCCTGGTCCGAGAGGTAGGCCGTGTCCCAACGCAGGGTGTTGGCGAAAAGACGGGCCACCTCGTCGTCGAGATTGTGGCCGGTGGCCAGGGCGTCGTAGCCGCCTTCCAGGGCCATCCGGTTGAAATGGTGCCGCTTGATGCGGCCGCACACGGAGCAGACCGGACGGTTGACGTGGGCCTTGATGTCAGGAATGGGCAGTCCTTCCTTCTCCATCTCCAGCACGTCGAGCTTGAGGCCGTGCTCGCGGCAGAACCCCTCGACCTTGG
>CAMYLL010000400.1 GCA_947259235.1 uncultured Pseudodesulfovibrio sp.
GGCCTTGAGCGCCTCGTTCACCGGCCTCCACGGCCTCCACGAAAGCACCCAGACTCTCAATGCCATGAAAGAGGGGATCAGCAAGAGTCTGGAAGATCTCGGGGAGATCGGCGGCAAGGTCCAGGAAGCGGCACTCAAAGCGGGTTACGGACCGACCATTCGAGCGGATGCGGTCAAGCGTCTGGTCGATTCCGTGGTGAACTACCAGGAACGCTCCCGGGAGATCATCGAAGAGATGCGCAAACTGAGCACCCAGAACGCCGCGGAGATCCGGACCGTGGTTGAAGAAGGGAAACAACGGTTGGCCCGTCTGGTGGAGGGAGGCAAGGCATTGCCCCTCTTGCCGTCTTAGCAGGGGGCATGACGCCGTTGACCGGACAGGCCAATAAATGGAAAAGGAAATAGAGAAACAACCCCTGGACGAAGTCATGTTGGCCATGGACGTGGTCGACACGATGCGCCATCAGGAAATGCTCGTGGAGCGGGAGCTGCACGCCGAGGATCGCGACCGTAAGATGATGGCGCGGCTGAGAGAGATCTACGCCTCCCAGGGAATCGAAGTTCCGGACCACGTACTAAAGGAAGGGGTTGCCGCCCTCAAAGAGGAGCGTTTCGTCTACAAGCCGCCCTCCCGGGGCATCGGCACCGCCCTGGCGGGATTGTACATTGCCCGGGGGAAATGGGGCAAGCGGCTTGGCGCCGCCGCCCTGGCCCTGTCACTCCTCTGGGGCGGCTTCCACATGGTCATGGTGGCCCCCGCCGAGCGCCGCCTGGCTAAGCAGGCGACGGCCCTGAACGCCGAGATTCGAGGGGCTGAAGACCGCATCGGTTCCCTGGAGCAGGATGCGGCACGGCTTCAAGCCGCCCTCCCCTCCAAGCCTTCCGGTATACCCAAATCATTGGTTGAAACCTTCACTACCCAGCGCAAGATCGGAGAACAGGCTCTCGCCAGTGCCCGGGAGCTCACCGTCTCAGCCCGCAACCTGGTGCTCAAACCGGATATCAAGGGGAAGGACTACAAGAGGGAAGGCCCCTCGGCGCAAGGCCGGCTGAAGGAAAAAGAGGAACTGATTGCCGCGGCCGCGGGCCAGGTCGAGCGAACCGAGGGAGCCCTGGCCACCATCCTCGCCCTGCAGCATCTACCGGGAGAACTGGCGGCGCAACGAGACGCTGCGGTCGCCGTGGCGAAAGTCGATAGTGCCCGGAAGCAAGCGGCGGAAGATTACGAGAGCGGCATGGCCGCCCTCCGGGCGGGCGATCTCGACGGAGCCACAGCGGCGGCGGCGTCGCTGAAGGCGATGCGGGAAGCGCTGGAGCGGGAGTACGAGATTCGTGTCGTCTCACGACCCAAGGAATACAGCGGCGTGTGGCGCGTTCCTGAAGCCAATCCCAAGGCCCGCAATTACTACATCGTTGTGGAAGCCGTCGATTCCGACGGCAAGCCCCTCTCCCTTCCCATAACCAGTGAAGAGGATGGTCGGACCCGGCAGGTGGACAAATGGGCACTGAGGGTCGACCTCCATGTCTTTCAGCGTGTTTCCGCCGACAAACAGGATGACGGAATTATCCAGAACCGGCGGGTTGGCGTCAAAAAACGGGGCCATCTGGAGCCCGAATACCTCGTAGCCACCACGGGCGAGGCCATAACCGACTGGTAGGAAAACCATGGTGTGGACTGGCCGACAGGCACTGGGCTCCATCGACGGCACAATCAAGAAGCTCAGAGACCATTTTGAGCGGACCGACGGTCAAATCCAGTCGGCGAGCCGGGAGCTGGTGAAACTCGGACAGCAGGAAGGAGAGCGCTACAAGAACCTCGCCCGAATCCGACTGGATCAGCTGATCAGCGGCGAGATCGCAGCCGGACTGGATGCCGCCGATCGCCAGGTCACGGAACTGCTGGCTGAACGGGATCAGGCTTTGGCCTCCCTGGGACAGCAGATTGAAGAGGCCCGGCAGGAGGACTCGGCACTGGAGAAAGAACGGGACCACCGAAGCGACCGGGTGGCCGAGACCGCGGCCCTCCTCGATACGGCCGAGGCCGCGGTGCAGGAACAGCTGGAACAGGATTCGGTCTACAAGGCCCAGTTCGAAAAGGCGAGCCGGGCCGACAGTGTGGCCAGGCACTCGGAAGAAAAGACCGCCCAGGCGGAGGGAGACCGGGCCACCAAGGGAAAACCCTACGATGACGATTCTCTATTCAGTTATCTTTGGGCCCGGGGCTACGGCACCTCCCGGTACTCGGCCAATCCTTTAACCCGGTTTCTCGACAAATGGGTCGCCGGTCTTTGCAGCTACGAAGACGCCCGTCCCAATTATGCCATGCTCCTGGAAATACCGACCCGTCTGCGGGAGCATGGGGAACGGCTGCGCACTGCGGCCAACCATGAGTTTGAGGCGCTGAAGCTATTGGAAGAGCAGGCCGCCGAAAAAGCGGGGATTCCGGCAAAGCGGCATGCCGTTGATGCCGCGGAGAGCCGGATCGACAAGATCGACGAGCAGATGCAGGAAGTGGAAGCCCGCATTCGGGACCTCATGCACGAGCGGGCAGGTTTTGCCACCGGGGAAGACGACTATTTTAGACGGTGCATCGAGACGCTGGCTTCGGCCTTTCGGAGAGAAAACCTCAGCGCGCTCCACCACTACGTCCGGAACACGTCGACGGCCAAGGACGACGTCATTGTGTATGAACTCTCGGATATCGACCAGTCCAGGAGTCAGCTCGAGAGCACGATCGCAGAGCAAAGATCCATGTACGAACGACAGCTGGTGCGCCTCAAGGAGTTGGAAGAGGTGCGCAACCGATTCAAGCGG
>CAMYLL010000401.1 GCA_947259235.1 uncultured Pseudodesulfovibrio sp.
TGAAGAGCCCGTGACCATTCAGGACCCGTGCAACATCATCCGCGGTCGCGGCCTGATGGACAAGCTGCGCGACGTTACCCACATGCTGTGCGAAAACGTCATCGAAATGACCCCCAACCGCGAGCATAACTACTGCTGTTGCGCAGGCGGCGGCGTCATCAACTGCGGCCCGCCGTTCAAGAACGTGCGCATGACGGGCAACAAGGTCAAAGCCGAACAGCTGGAGAGAACCGGCGTCCACACCATCGTCTGCCCGTGTCACAACTGCCACGGCGGCCTGGACGACATCATCGGCTACTACAAGCTCGGCATGCACCCGAAGTTCCTGGGCGACATCATCTACGAGATCATGGAAAAGCCGGAAGGGATGTAAGGGAGATCAACAATGAATACGAAGCATCTGAAACAATCCATGACGTTCATTGCCGTCATTGCCGCCCTCATGGTCGTCTACCTGGCTCCTGCGGCCTTTTCGCAGGACGACATGACCGTCGTGCCTGCGGACGCCTTCGGGATCCTCGAGCGGCCCCAGGTCGCCTTTGAGCACGACGCCCACAACGAGAAGGCAGCCATAGACGACTGTGTCACCTGTCACCACGGCAGGACGGACGACGGCCTTATGGACACGGAAAATTCAAGCGAAGGCGAGACCTGCGAGTCCTGCCATCCTGTCAACCCTGTAAACGGTGAAACTCCTCTCATGCGCGCTTATCATCGCCAGTGCATCGCCTGTCACACTACCATGGCCAAGGGGCCGGTTGTTTGCGGCGAGTGTCACCGGAAGTAGCGCCAGAAGGAGACGGAGAGGGAAGATGAATACGCTTACGCTTGCAGCAAACGGGATGATTTTCACCGAGCCGGAGACCGAGGTTACGCAACCTCTGGCCGCTCTGGCCGGGAAGGTGATTCTCCAGGACGGGTATACCCTGCGCTCCTTCCTTTCGATGGTGCGCCGCTACCCGGACTTCCAGGCCATAAGCGTCTTCATTCCGCCTCTTCTGGACGAGTGCGCCAAGTATCGGGACTCCGGCTGCGTCACGGATATGCTGACGCATCTGGAACTGGTCAAGCGCGTGGAGATGATCGGTTTTCCGGGCGAGCCCCGGTTCAACATCCTCTGCGCCCTGACCGGGCGATACCGGGAGCAGGAACAGGAGCTGCGGCTCTTCCAGCTGGACAGCCTGCTGGATATGCCCGTCAGGCTCGGCCTGCTCAAGCACTCGGTGTTCGGTGATTCAGTGAACATAATGGAATTCGAAACGGATTACACCCTGTTCGAGTTCATTGAAGGGATAGCATGGGAATTTGGTTTCCAACGCTTCCCTGAACATTGTAGCATAAGGGGGTAGGACATGTTTAACAAGATCCTGTTTGCAACCAGTGGAACTCCTGTCTGCGACAGCCCTGCCAAGATAGCATTTGACCTGGCAGAGCGCGAAGACGCAGAGCTGATCCTCTTTCACGTTCTCGGCGTTCCCTCTCGGGGATTCAGCCTTGAGGTGACGGATGTCCGGACCGGTGACAGGGAGGGGCTGGGTGACGACTACGAGTCCTGGGTCAAGGAAGAACTGTCCAACACGTACGACAACCAGCTCAAGCAGTATGGCTACAAGACGCGCATACAATCCGCCGTTGGCGTTCCTGCCACCGAGATCCTGCGGCTCGCCCGCAAGGAGAACGTGGACATGATCGTCATGGGCGCAAACACCCGGTCTGACGAGGGCGGCGGCCGCCACCGCTCCATCATGGGCAACACCATGCTGGAAGTGGCAAAGCGCGCCAAGTGCCCGGTGCTGATCATCAACCGTCCGTGCAACACATGTTGGAATCTGTTCTCCAACATCATCTTCTGCACGGACTTCTCCAAGGCGGCCGATTCCGCGTTCCAGTTCGCCCTCAAGGCGGCCAAGGACATCGGATGCCCGCTGTATATATTCCACGCACTCAACCTCCAGTCCGGCGACCTGGGCGGCAAGCCCACCCAGGCCATGATCGAGGCCGGGCTCAAGGATGCCAAGGACCGCATTGATTCCCGCTACGTCTCACAGATGGGCGAGTTCAATATGTTCGAGGTGGAAGTCCGCGAGGGCGTGCCCTACGTGGAGATTCTGAAGTACGCCCGCGAGAAGGAGGGCGACCTCGTGGTCATGGCCCACCACTCGCAGGAGATCCCCCCCGAAGAGGCGGAGATAGGTACCACTCTCGAAGAGGTGGTTCTGCGCTCCTCCTGTCCGGTGGCGAGTGTCAATCATCCCGATTGGGTAGCGGAAGCACGTTAGGCAGGGACGCCATGAGCAGCACCGTGAAGAGAGTCCTGGTGGTGGACGACGAACTCAACATCCGACTGTTTCTCAAGACGCTTCTTGAGACCAGCGGGTACGAGCCCCACCTCGCTCGCAACGCTCGCGAGGGACTGGAGCGGGCCTGGGAACTCAAGCCCGACCTGATCATCCTCGATGTGATGATGCCTGGGGAGGGAGGGCTGGTCATGTATCAGGGGTTGCAGGAGGACCAGGGACTCAAGCAGGTTCCGGTCATCATGCTCTCGGCAGTGGGGGCCACCACCTTCAGGCACGCCCTGAAGATCATGGGGGTTGGCAAGTCCAATTACCCGGACCCCTTTGCCTATGTCCAGAAACCTCCCAAGGTGGAAGAGATCAAGGCCATCATCGACCATGCATTGCAAACGAAGTGACAATGGAGCGGACCATGAAACAGGTCAGACACATAGAAAAAACAGGGGCTTTCCTTGGCGGCCATCGGGAGCGGCCCGAGGACCGAGCACCGAGCAACACGAGG
>CAMYLL010000402.1 GCA_947259235.1 uncultured Pseudodesulfovibrio sp.
CGGCGAATCAATTCTACCGCTTGGCTGTGGGACACATAATCCCGGGTCGGGTATATCATTACCTTGCCAACAGGCCGGGTTTGCGATCAAACTGGCTCCTCTGCATAAAACGACGACAATGAACATGACCGCACACACACAGCACATCAACCGCGAGAGCCGTCTTCTGGCCGCAGTCCTGGCGAGCGGCTTTCTGGCGACCCTGGGCGTCGGGCTGTTTTCATTTACGCTGCCCCTGGTGAGCCTGGACGAGAAGATCGGCGGCGCGTGGCTCGGCAGCGGATTTGCGGGGTATTTCCTGATTCGCCTTCTGGCCGCCCCTGTTGCGGGAGCGTGGGTCGACCGCTTCGGCGCGCGCCCGCCGCTCCTTCTGGCCTCCGCCATCGGTGCGTGCGCCTCCCTGGTCTATTTCATAAATCCTTCGATCATTACCCTGTATGGTGTCCAGTTCACCCTTGGCGCGGCTTCGGGCGTGTTCCGGCCCGTCGGCATGGCAACCCTGGGCCGGGTGGTTGAGACCAGCCGCCTCTCCCGGTGGTTCGCGTTACAGGCGCTGTTGTTCAACCTGGCCCTTTTCATAGGCCCGCTGGCCGGTGGCGGGTTGTATCTGGGCAGACGGATCGAGCCGGTGCTCCTCGGCCTGTGCGCGTGCATGGTCCTCGCGTTTTTCGTGGTCCTTTTTTTCCTGCCTCGGGGCGGGCGGAGCCGGACCGAGGCGGACACGGGCGAACGCAACCCGGCCCGGCTCTGGCATTGGATCACCGTCCTCGCCGCCGTGGGCGGCAGGACCCTGGGCGTGGGGCTGACAGCGGCCTTTTATCCGATCTATCTGGCCACAACCCTCGGGCGCAGCGGGTTTGTCCTCGGCGCGTTGTATGCGTTACCGAATCTGGCCGCGTGTATCGGTCTGCCCGTTGCCGGGCGCTTCTTCAGCCGTGCGTCTCGTGCTGTTCTGACGCTTTGGGGCATGCTCATCAGCGCCGGTGCGCTTTTCGCCATCGGATCAAGCAGGGAGGTGTGGCAACTGATCGCATTCGGCATCATTTTGGGGATCGGCAGCGCCGTGTCCATCCCGGCTTCCATGGCCCTTGCATCAGGCTTGTCGCCCCGGCAGGGCAGGGTGTTCGGCGCGGCCCAGGTCGTTTCGGGGCTGGGGTTCGTGCTCGGGCCGCTGCTGGGCGGGGTCGTCGTCCAGTTCACCCATGACGTGGGGCTGGTTTTTCAGGCCGCGGCACTGATCGGCGGCATGTGCTGCGTCCCGCTGCTGGCCCGCGTGATCATGGACCATCTGCATTACGGGCGCGCCGTGGGCGTGGGGGCGGCCGCCATCTGCGTTCTTCTCCTGGCCGGGGCGGGTGGCGTCATGGTTCAATCACAGATTCGGGGAATGAACCCGGGCCATTCTGGTCTCTACCGACATACGGATGTAGCCATGGGCACGGTGGTCAACCTGACTCTGGCTGCGGACAGCCATACCGCGGCCGATAACGCAGCCCGGCGATGCATCGCACTGATGCGCGATCTTCAGTCGGATTTCGATTTTCGCAACCCGGAAGGGTCTGTCGGGCGGATCAATCGCGCGGCGGGCCGGGGATGGGTAGAGCCTACGCCCAGGGCCTTCGGGCTCATCAGCCGGGCCGTGGAATACGGACGGGCCAGCGGCGGCGTCTTCGATCCGACAATCGGCGCGTTGACCACCTCGCCGCTTTATTATGCCCTGGATGAGACCATCGCCCGAGCCAAGAAGGGGCTTGTGGATTATCGACTGGTCGCCCGTGACCCCGAATCCGGGCGGGTCCGGCTTGAAAAGACGGGCATGGCCCTTGATCTGGGGGGTATTGCCAAGGGAACGGTCATCGACGCGGCGGTGCGTCTGCTCAGATCCATGAAGATCGAAGCGGGCATAGTGGAGGCGGGCGGCGATTTCTATTGCTTTGGCGAGCGAGACTGGACAGTGGGCATCCGTCATCCCCGTTCGGAGTCCGTCTATCGCACGGTGACCGTCCGCGAAAGAGGCGTTTGCGGATCCGGCGACTATCAGCAGTTCGTGACCATGGAGCAGGAGGGACACACCACGCTGCGGCATCACATAATCAATCCGGCGGACATGGAACCGGCGGCGGCGTCCACCGGAGTGACGGTCATAGCCGACAGCGCGGAGAAGGCCGACGCCCTGGCCACGACCCTGTTCATCATGGGGCCGGATGCCGGAGTCCGGTTCGTGCGGGAGCGATACCCGGACGTCATGGCCACGTGGTTCGGTCCCGACCTCTCGGTGGTCGAGACCGACGGCTTTCCCCAATGACGAGGCCCCGGATCAACCCAAGACGTTTTCCATAATTGTTGATAAATATGCAAGAAGCCCCGAACCATAACGGTTTCGGGGCTTCTTGCATGGTAAGACATATTCCCGGGTTGGCGCGTTCGACAGCAGGCCTCCATTTAAAGAAAGTTTTCGCCGAAGGCGAGAGTGGGATTCCAAAGGGTTACAGCCCTTTGGCCGCCGGAGGCGAAATCAATGGACAAATCCGCCGAAGGCGATTTCCGATTTTGATTTCAACATTTATAGAAAACCCATGGGATCAACCGGGGCCTCGTTTTTCTGGATGCTATTTTTCGACGGGATATCCGGCCCTGCTCCAGGCGATGAAGCCGCCCGCAAGGGCTCGCAGATCCCAGAACCCGTTGCGCTGGAGATACGAGGCCGCGATGTTCGAGCGGTAGCCCGAGGCGCAGTAGATGATGTGATGCTCCGCCTCGTCCAGGTCGTAATTCCCATCAAGAATATCGCT
>CAMYLL010000403.1 GCA_947259235.1 uncultured Pseudodesulfovibrio sp.
CTCTAGCCTCTCGCAGGCGATTTGTCCACATCCGAACGCCTTTGCCCCGGCCGCCCTTGACTCCCGGCGAAAAGACGGAGAAAATTGCCGCATGCGTATCCCTGACATTTTGTCCCCCCTGCTGCGGGCCTCCGTGGTCTGCGTTGCGGTTGTTTCTTTCGGCATACTCGCGTCCCGGCCCGCCCTGGCCGGGGTCACGGTTCCCTATGGCCCTGGCGAGCGGCTGACCTACGAGATTCACTGGACCTTCATCCACGCGGGCGACGCCGTGCTTGAAGTCATGCCCGACACCGAGCTGGACGGCACTGCGGCCCGGCACTTCAAGGCCACGGCCAGCACGGTCCCCTGGGTGGACGCTTTCTACAAGGTGCGCGATACCATGGAGGCATGGACAAACCCGGAGGTCTCCCACGCCCTTCGCTACGTGAAGGATCAGAACGAGGGGACCTACCACAAGCAGGTGGAGCTGGTCTTCGACCCGGCCGAACGCCGTACCCGACGCTATGTGAAGGGGGAGCTCAAGCATGAGCTGGAGCAGCCGGAGTCGGTCTTCGACCCCATGTCCGTGCTCTTCGCCTTTCGCTCCCGTATCCTCTTCAAGACCATGCGCTTCGGGGCCAATGTGACCGACGGCAAGGTCAGCGTGGTCGGCGAGGCCTTTGTTGAGGACCTGGAGACGGTGGAGACGCCCATGGGCGATATCCCCGCCTTCCGGGTGCGCATCGACGTCAAGCACCTCTCGGGGGTCTTCAGGAAAAGCCCGGACGCCGAGCTGCTGGTATGGTTCTCAGCCGACGCCCGGCGCATCCCGGTCAAGGTCCGCTCCAAGGTCGTGGTGGGCCACTTCACCCTGGAGCTGGTGGACTACCGCCCACCCGACGCATCCCTGGCCACGGCCGATTAACCCCTCCTGTCCCGACATCTTCCCCGAATCCCCGCAGGTCCGTGAAGGCCCTGTTCTCGGCGTTTTTCCGCCGATCCCCCGGGAACTATTCTGGTCGGGAATATGGATAAATCAGGTGAACAAATGTTCTAAATCTCATCTTGTTCAATCTTGTCGAGGGGTTGTTGGCTACTGTATAGTAGACGCCAGAATGGTGGGAAACTCTATAGGATACTCCCAGAGGTAGACGTGAGCAAGCTCTTTGGAGATTACATCAGGTCCAGGCGTGAATCCATCCGCAAGGACGACCCCGATTACTCCATCCGTAAAGTAGCCAGCAGGATAGGCATCCACCACTCGTATCTGAGCAAGATCGAGCGGGGGGAGCCGGCCACCTTGTCGGAGAAGCGCATCGTGGCCCTGGCTGACGAATTGGGTGACGATCCCGAGCTGCTCCTTGCCATGAACGGCAAGGTGTCGGAGGCGGTGCGTCGGGCCGTTTTTGCCGACCCGGAGCGGGTGATCAAGCTCCTCAATCAGATCAAGGCCGGTGCTTCCGACGGCGGCGAATAATCCCGCACCGCCGGGCTGGTCGCTCCCGCGACAAAACCGCAGACGCCGCGTGCGGCTTTCCTCCCGGGGGCCGGCGGGTGTCCTTTTTGCGCGGCGCGGCGTTTCGCAACATCCCCTGTCATATCTTCTTGCGCGCTATGCGCGTGTCGGCCCCGGTCCGGCCCAGGTCATAGAACCTGATCTTGGTGCTGCGCGGAAACTCGCGCTTGAGCAGGGTCTTGAGCAGCTTGCGCATGGTGGCCAGCGTGGCCTGATGGCGGGCCTCAACAAAGCCGCTTTCCACAACGTCAAAGGCGTCCTGGCCGGTGCGGGCTATGACCACTGAGCGGTTGCGCTTGTATGTGCGCAGGTCCACCGCATGGCCCACGGGCATCTTTTCCAGCGTGCGCATGATGGTTTCCATGGCCGTAGCCTTGTCTATCATGCATAATAGATAGACAGGCGGGTCGATCCGTGTCAAACGACCCACTCACCTCAACCCGGAGCGATCATGCCCCTTTCCAAAGACACTCTCGTGGAATGTTCAATCGAATCCCTGGCCTATGGCGGTCGGGGAGTGGCCCATGTGGACGGCATGGCGGTCTTTGTCGCGGGCGGTCTGCCCGGCGACACGGTCATGGCCCGCGTCACCCGGTCCAAGAAACGGTTTGCCGAGGCGGTGGCCGAGTCCGTTGTCGCGCCGTCGCCCAGCCGGGTCGCTGCCGAGTGTGCCCATTTCGGCATCTGCGGCGGCTGTTCGCTCCAGGACCTCGCCTACGCCGAGCAGCTGGCCCAGAAGAACGCCCAGGTGTTCAGCGCACTGACCCGCATCGGCGGGGTCGAGGACCTGACCATGGACGCGCCCGCGGCCTCGCCTGAGATATGGGGCTACCGCAACAAGATGGAGTTCGCCTTTGAGCAGCGCGAGGACGGGGTGCACCTGGGCCTGCGCCAGCCCACCCCCGGTGGAACGAACCGGCCCGGCCCGGTGCTCGACATCGAGGAGTGCCACCTGTGTGCCGCGTGGGACGTGGAGATCATGCGCTCCGTGCGCGAGTTCTGTCGTGTTTCCGGCGTGCCTGCGTACGACTCCGCTGCCGGAACCGGCTTCTGGCGGCATCTGGTCATCCGCCATACCCTGGCGGGCGAGGTCATGGTCCACATCATCACCGCCCGCGACGAGCGCAAGGACAACCTGATCAAGGGACTGTCCGAGCTGTTCCTGGAGCGTTTCCCGGAGATGGCGTCCTTTGTCCATTCCACCCGGGTCAAGCGCACCGCCGTGGCCTTTGGCGAGAAGGTCGTCTTCAGCCTGGGCAACGCCTTTGTGGAGGAGCGGCTGCCC
>CAMYLL010000404.1 GCA_947259235.1 uncultured Pseudodesulfovibrio sp.
CATGCGGCATAGGACCCCACGGAGATCACAACATCGGGCTGGCTCCGCATGAGAATGTCCACCTGTTCGCTCATGGACTCATCAAAGCCCGCGCCCCGCCGATAGGTCGCCTCGCCGACCATGGTCAGTCCATGGGCCGCCAGAGCCTGGCGAACGCCGTCCCAGCCGCTTCGGCCGTATGCGTCCACCTGATAGAACACAGCCACCCGCTTGCGACCCAGCGACACGAACCGGTCCACCAGGCCGCGCACCTCCTGGCGATAGGAGGCGCGAAGATTGAAAACATATTGGCCGTAGGGAGCCTCGCGCTGTGGCTGGGCCCCGGTAAAGGGGAAAAAGAGAAGCTTGCTGACTCCCGTGCAGCCGCTCAGGAGCGGCAGAATCCGGGTCACGGTGGGCGTTCCCACGTACCCGTAAAGGCACAGGACATCGCGGCGATCGATCAGGGAGAGAGTGTTCTTGATGGCCGGATCGGGCTGGTATCCATCATCCAGAGTGACGAGGCGCACGGGCTTGCCGCCGATGCCGCCCCCCTCGTTGAGATGCGTGAAATAGGCCATGGACCCTCGGTACAGCTCCACCCCGAGGCCTCGGCTGTGGCCGGAAAAGGCGGCCGACATGCCGAGCACAAAGCTGTCCCCGGCCCGAACGACTCCCGGGACGCTCAAAATGAACACCATGAGCCCAAGCATGAAGCCGAGCCCCGGGCGAAGTGTCCAATGCATGATGTTTTTCATGTTTATCCAAGCCCCTACCATAGCGCATGTGCAATAAGACGATAAAAATCGCTACCATGTTCCTTTGAACATGAGAAGACGTTTATTGCGGGAAACTGAAGAGGCGGTGGGGAGGAAGCATCAGGACCGGGGAAGCGGGACGCCATCCGGGCGCGCCTCGCCGGGCAGGAGCAGCACCTGGACGTTGCTGAGACTACAGATGCGCGGCAGGTCCAGGGTTTCGGCCATGGACTCGGGCACAACCACGGTCCCCTCGAAGCCGCTGTCAAGCACCCCCCAGAGCTCTTCCTCGGAACAGCGGATCACGCTCTCGCCGCACAGGCTGGACAGCGTACAGCTCCCGTGCGCGGGGACGGGCCCGACAGCCAGAACCGAACGATCCGGGCCGCCGTCGCCGATGAGGGCGTGCACCGCGCCGATGAAGGCGTCGCCATTGATGGGCTTGAGCAAGGCAGCGTCGCCGCCCGCATCCTGGCAGCCGTCGATCACCGAGACGACCAGCACGGGGATGTCGGCCAGATTGACGTCGCGGCGCAGCTCCCGGATGGCGGCGCGGCCGTCCATGCCGGGCATAAGGATGTCCATGGTGATCAGGGCCGGACGGCGGCGGAGAACCTGGCGGAGGGCATCCTCGCCGTCGCAGGCGGCATGGACTCCGTAGCCCTCCCGCTTGAGCAGCATGGAAAGGTAATCCCTGATGGCCGGATCATCGTCCACCACCAGCACCAGGGGCTTGTCCGGCGGATCGGCCGGGGGCAGGCTCACATGAATGACCGTGCCGCGCCCCAGGCGGGACTCCGCCCATATCCTGCCGTGGTAGTGCTCGACGATCTGGCGGCAGATGGCCAGCCCGAGGCCGGTCCCGGAGGGCTTCTCCGTCAGCGTGTCGCCCTTGTGCACCTGGTGGAACTTGTCGAAAATCTGTTCGAGATAGCGATTCCTGATGCCGCACCCGGTATCCTCGACGCACACCCTGACCATACCGTCCGCGTCCTGGAAGACGTCCACTGCCACCTCGCCGCACTCAGTGAACTTCACCGCGTTGCTGAGCAGGTTCATGAGCACCTGATGGATGCGGTCGCTGTCCGCATGGACAAGGGGAACGGGGTCCAGACGGCGGACGGACAGCCGAACCGACGGCTTCGGGTTGACCAGCCCACTGGCCGCGCTCACGGCGCGATGGACGCACCCGGCCAGATCGACCTCGGTAAACCGCCAGTTTTCCTGGCCGGATTCAATACGGCTCAGGTCGAGCACGTCGTTTATCAGCCGCGTCAGCCGCTCGCCCTCGCTGCCGATTATCTCCAGGTTCGACTGGATTCGTCCCCCCAGCGAGCGGGCATGTTCCGTGTCGGCCAGGGGCATGAAGGTGCGCGAAAAATCACGCTTGATAATCTTGGAAAACCCGAGGAGCGAGGTCAGCGGCGTGCGCAGCTCGTGGGAGACAGAGGAAAGAAACGCGGACTTCAACTCGTCAAGTTCCATGAGCCGCCGGTTGGCCCGCTTCAGCTCCATGGCCTTGTCGACCAGGACCTTGGTCCGCTCACGCACGAGATCCTCAAGACTGGCATTCGTGGTCGACAGCACCTGGGCCTTGTGCTTGCGCTCCGTGATGTCGCTGATGATGACCACGGTTTCGCCCCGGCCGCTGCGGTAGGTCTTGATCAGCACCCAGCGGCCGTCGCGCAGGGGCTCCTCCATCGGCAGACAGGGGGAGCGGTGCAAGTCGAGCCGCTCCTGGATCCACTCCGGCTCCCGGCCCTGGGCGTTGAGAAACTGCCCGCTTTCGGCGGCGAACCGGGCCATCTGCTCGGCCGTGATTCCCGGCCTGAGGTATTCCCCCTTGAAGCCGATCAAGTCCCTGGCCTGCCTGTTGGCGACAACCAGGCGCTCCCTGTGATCATACAACAGGAAGCTTTCGGAAATGGAATCGATGGCCTCCATCAGACGGTCGCTGGCCATGGCGGCCTTGCTCTCAAGATCGTTGACCAGCACGTTGATGCGGTGAGCCATGGAATTGATCGAACCGGCCAGCATGC
>CAMYLL010000405.1 GCA_947259235.1 uncultured Pseudodesulfovibrio sp.
CTCAATCCGTCTGTTTTGCGGCCCGCCTTTGACGCTGCGTTTCAAAAACACGCCAACCTTGCGGCCGTAAGGGTTTCCGACGGGAGCGGCTTGCGCTATCTCCTGACGCGCCGGTCAGGCGGGTTGCTTGAAGGGGTGGGCAAGTCAGAGGGCGGTATCGAGCGCTGGACCCTTTGGAAACCGGACGGCACGTCACATGCGGTTCAGTCTGGAGGGCAGTTTGACGAAAAGGTGGTTAACGACACCCTGGCCGATGAATTCAGGCATCTTGAGCCCGGTCAGGTGAACTGGCGTAGCTCGTATCGAATCCACGCGGCGGGCGAGTCGTGGCTCACGGCGTCCTCCCTGGTCGTGACGGCCGACAAGAAGATGATGGTTTCCTATATATTTCCGATAGATGCCGTGGTCAGCCAGTTGGACGGGGCAGAGAAGGGCAGTGCGGAAAAAGTCTTTCTCTTCTGGGACAGCGGCAAGGTGCTCCCCATAGGCAACGGGACCAAGGTCCGTCAGTCCGGCGCAAAAGCCAGCGTCGCGCTGCCGGTGCATGACGTGTCGGACCCGATTATTGCCGCTGCCGCCACTCGCCTGATGACCGCCCCGTCGCTCAAGAATGTTCCGCTTTCCTGCCGTGTGGACGGGAGCGTCTGGTGGACCTATCTTCTGCCTCTGTCCGTGTTTGGCGACACCATGTCTCTGGGCGTGGCAGTACCCATGATGAGCGTGGTTTCGACGCTGGGCAGCGATACATTTCTTCAGGTTTTCGGCGGGGTGCTGGTCTTGCTTGCCGGGATCGCACTGTTTTTCCTGCACAGGAACAGGGCCAGGATCGAGACGCTGGGCATGCGTCATGCCGCATCCAGGACCGCCGAGGACATGCTGCGTCTCATCGCGGACGGCGAGGGCCCCGGGCTGGAGTTCAAGCAGACCCTGCGCTTCAATCTCAAGGCGGGCAAGAACGGCAAGGAGATAGAGCACGCGAACATGAAGACCGTGGCCGCGTTCATGAACTCCGAGGGAGGGACTCTCCTGGTGGGTGTGGCAGACAACGGGGTGATCACAGGGTTTGGAGAAGACAACTTCGCGAGCGAGGACAAGGCGTTGTTGCATTTCAACAACCTGGTCAACCAGTATATCGGCCCCGAGTTTTCACGGTATCTGGACAGCGTGGTCATTACGGCCCGGGGCAAGCAGGTCATCCGCGCATTCTGTATGCCGGCAAAGGCTCCGGCCATATTGAAAAACGGACAAAGCGAGGAGTTCTATGTACGAAGCGGCCCGGCCAGCCGCCAGCTCTCCTTGAGCCAGTTCTACGAATGGCTGCAAAATCACTAGGGCCGGCTCTTCTTATCATTGCCCCCCCGGACTGCATGCAGTATCAACCAGATTGGGAAATGTTTTCATAAACGCGGGGTCCCTGTGCGATGTTGCGATCCGATTCGTTGAGCAGATTCTTTCTTCCGCATGTGGTCGGTGTCCTTGTTGCCGTGGCGGCTCTGGTGTGCGTCTTTGCGTCTTCCGGCTTTGCCTGGAAGGGCGATTCCGTGAAGATAGCCATGATTACCGCCAAGACCGGCGAGGCCGGACTGTCCAACTCAATTTCCTTTGTCGGCGCCCGGTTTGCGGTGGACGAGATCAACGCCATGGGCGGCATCCTCGGCAGGCGGGTCAAGCTTTTTGAGTATGACAACAAGAGTACTCCCGAGGGGAGCGCCGAGGCGGCGCGATTGGCTGTCAAAGACGGCGTGGCCGCTGTGGTCGGAGCCAACTGGAGCTCTCATTCCCTGGCCATGGCCGAGGTTCTCCAGTCTGCCCATATTCCCATGATCAGCCACATGTCCACCAATCCTGCGGTCACGCGGGTGGGGGACTACATCTTCCGCATCTGCTTCACGGATTCCTTTCAGGGGCTTGGTCTGGCCCGTTTTGCCATAGAGCGGCTCCATGCGCATACCGCCGTGATTCTCGTCAATGAAAAACGGGCGTTCAGCATCGGTCTGGCCGAGACCTTCAGCAAGGCCTTTACCCGCCTTGGCGGCGGCGTTCTGTGGCGCGCGGAGTATGACATGGATCATGTGGATTACCCGGCCATGGTTCGCGAGGTGGAGGAGCGCGGGGCGGACATTCTCTTCATTCCCGGCGGCTACAGCGATGTCGCGGCGTTCGCCGAGCAGGTACAAGGCTCGCGGTTTGCCGGTTTCCATCCTCAGTGCGGACGGCGTGGGGCCGAAGCTTTACGATATGATCGGCATGGATGCCGAAGGGATTTACTACAGCGGGCACTGGAGTCGTTGGGTCGATACCCGGAAATCCCGGGAGTTCGTCGAGCGGTTCGAGGCAAAGACCGGATATGTGAGGGAAGACACCATCGCCTTGGTCTACGACTGCTTCATGCTCATGGCTAACGCCATGGAACGGGCCGGATCCATCGAAGGCCCGGCAGTGCGTCAGGCACTGGCACAAACCGGCAGCTACGAGGGCGTCACCGGGTTGATCCGTTTCGACGAGTATGGCGATCCCATCAAGCCCATGGTCATCAATCAGCTCAAGCATGGCGGCATCTACTATCTGGAACAGGTGTATCCCTGAGCCCAACCGCATGGGCCACGGCCGGTCTGTCCCGGCCCGCATGATGTCCCGGCCCGTTTGGGTGGGCCAAATCCCTTTACATCCATGTGAATATCGGCCACACTTCTTCCCTTTCGCAAATACCGGCAATCGATGATGGAGAGAATGTACGATGCCCAAGAATTTTC
>CAMYLL010000406.1 GCA_947259235.1 uncultured Pseudodesulfovibrio sp.
TGAACCGGAACAGGGCGCCCACCGGTACGCTGCGGTATGTCAAGGGGATGGATCCGGTCCAGGCCGAGCGTGAGAAGATCATGGGTGACGTGTCATATGTGGATGGAGGCGGGCTGGATCAGTCCCTGCGCTTTGCTCCTGTCGGGTTCGAGCAGCTCGGTTTTCCGGAAATGCAGGACCTGCCGCCGCTTTCGGCGGTCAAGGGCGAGATCAAGAGCTTTGGCAAGGCACTGTATCGGACACGCAGGAGAGAGGCGAGACAGGCCATGAAGGAGCTTGTGATCTAGCCCGTTTTTTTGTCGCGCTGCCTTGGAGGCAGTTAGGCCAGGGCCGCGTGCCTCTGCCTTCCCCGAAAAGATCAGCCCCTCGCGCTCTAGAGCATGCGAGGGGCTGGGGATGCCTGTTCGTGTCGAGCGGCCAGAATGGCCGTCATATCAACTGGATATTCTTCAATTCCTGCACCAGTTTCTCCCCAATGTATTCCTTTGGAATAAACGCGTCGGCCCCGCCCTTGAAGAAGGAGGTGCTGATGTTTTTCACGTCCTTGTGGGCGGTCAGCATGATCAATTTGAACGCGCTGAGGGGGTTGACGTTGTTTCTCTTTTCCCCGTCCCGCATGCGGGCCACCACCTCGTGGCCGTTCATGCCGGGCATCTCGATATCCATGAAGACGGCATCGAACGGTTTATTGTTGCGCAGTTGATATTCGAACTGCAACACCGCGTCCTCGCCGCCAAGGGCGACGGCGCACTGGGCATGTCCCGACAGTTTTGCGGCGATGAGATCGGCAAAGCGTTGGTCGTCGTCAACGATGAGAAAGCGTTTTTTTGTCACGAGAAACGTCCCCCCTGGCATCCTGTAGAGGGTTAGCCGTCGGAGTTGATTGTTTCGAGTAGCTTCTTGAGGGTTTCGGGGACTTCGGCTTCGGCCACCTGGCAGGTGCCGACGGCCTTGTGGCCCCCCCCGCCAAAGGAGAGCATCAGCTTGCCGACATCCGTCTTGCTCGTCCGGTTGAGGATCGAATGGCCCACGGTGAAGACGACGTTTTGACGCTTGAAGCCCCATATGACGCGGATGCTGATGTTGCAGTCGGGGTACAGGGAATAGATCATGAACCGGTTGCCGCAGTAGATGGGTTCCTGGTTGCGCAGGTCGAGGACGATGGCGTTCCCGTGGACCGTGGTCCTGTCCTTGAGCATCTGGATGAACTTCGGTTCGTCGGCCATGTATTTGCCGACTCGTTCCTTGACGTCCGGGACTTCCATTATCTCTTCAGCTGTCTTGAACCGGCAGTATTCGATCATGTCGAGCATGAGCTGGTAGTTGCTGATGCGATAGTCCCTGTAGCGGCCGAGACCGGTGCGCGGGTCCATGATGAAGCCGAGCAGGATCCATCCGCTGGGGTTGGCTATCTCGTCTGCGGTCAGGTTGGCCGAATCCACCTTGTCCACAGCGTCCATCATGGGGACGAAATTGGCAGGAAATTTGTCAGCCCCGTAGTATTCATAGATGACCCGGGCGCAACTGGGCAGGGGTTTGCTTTGGCCCTCGAACTCGATGTCGCCCAGGCGCTCCTGCTCGCTCGTGTGGTGGTCGAACCACAGCCCGCATCCTTCCACATACGGGACGTTGGCCAGCACATCCTTTTTCGTGACCTCGACTTTGCCGTCCTGCAGGTCCTTTGGGTGGGCAAAAAGATAGTCGTCGATGATGCCGAGGTGCTTGAGCAGGGTGGCGCAGACCAGGCCGTCGAAGTCGGAACGTGTTACAAGTCGCATGAAAAACTCCGTGTTTCCAAATTGTTGCTCGTTTTTTCGAGGATGGAGCGGTTTCTTGGATATATGCGCTATTACTATTCTTTTCCGATGGTATTGTCAAAACGATGAGATTATTTTCTGCTTTGTCCGGCCAATACCTGGGCGCGCAGTTCACGGAGCCTGCGGCCCGACTGCGGCCCTTGGTCCTGTTCCGCCTCGGGGAGCCGGACCTTTAGTATGTGTTTGAGATCGAGGGTGGCCAGATGCAGGTCGTCCTTATCCTGGTCTGCGGCCACCAGAGAGAAGAGCGGCCTGAGTAGCCCGGAGAGATGCAGGTCCATGAGCATGTCCACCTTGGTTCCCGGACGCAGCTCGCGATACAGCCCCGCCGTCATGTGCCACCGGCACGCCTTGTCTCCGGCCTGGATGTGGGCATTGGAGAGTCGGATGCGGCGGGCCAGCTCCGCGGCCATGGCGGCTCCGCGTAGGTCGTGCCCGTGGTGGCTGGGCAGCGATTCCGCTGGCGACGTGGTTTTGCCTATGTCATGGCACAAGGCCATCCAGACCGCCAGCGGGTTACCGGCCAGGCTGTCCATGACCCGACAGGTGTGCTCCAGCACGTCGGCATCGTGGTAGGGCGGCGGTCCGGCGGGGATGTTCATGCTTTGGGAAAACTCGCTGAACCAGGGGCACAGGCAGTTGGCCCGCGCAAGCAGGCGCAGGTAATTGCCCGGAGCGTGTGCCTGGAGCGCCTTGACGGTCTCCTGGCCGATTCGGTCGGGGGGAAGGGCGTCGAGAAGTCCCTGGTCCGCAACCGTGCGCATGGTCTCGATCAGCTCGTCGTGCGGGTGAAAATCGGGCAGCTTTGCCCAGAACCTGGCGGCCCGGAAAACCCGTAGGGGATCGTCAAAAAAGGATTGGGCGGAGGCGGGCCGCAACACTCTGGCTTGTATATCCCCCAAGGCGTCCGAGTGGCACAGCAGATCGCCGTCCTTA
>CAMYLL010000407.1 GCA_947259235.1 uncultured Pseudodesulfovibrio sp.
GGACAGTTCCCATGTCATCCCCGCTCTGATCCGCAAGTTTCACGACGCCAGGGAGTCCGGGGCGGATCATGTAGTGGTGTGGGGCACGGGCTCGCCGCGCCGGGAGTTTCTGCATGTCGATGATTTGGCCGATGCCTGCGTTCACCTCATGCGCAATCATGAAGAGGAGCAGTGGGTCAATGTCGGGGTCGGCCAGGACATCAGCATCGGTGAGCTGGCGGCCCTGATCGGAAGCGTCGTCGGCTTTGACGGCGAGATACGCTACGACACGAGCAAGCCGGACGGCACGCCTCGAAAGCTGTTGAATATAGACACGTTGCGCAGCACTGGCTGGGAAAGCCGCGTGACATTAAGGGACGGGCTGGCGGAGACCTACGCGTGGTATCGCCGGTCCCTCAGCCCGGAGGCCTAGGGCGCGAACAGCGCAAAGCCGGATTCACCATTCGGTCTGCCCGATCCCTGGCCGAAGGCGCACACGGCCCCGGCCTTCACCCGCTCCGTTTGCCGAGCATCTCCTCGACAGCGTCTGCCACCGCATCCACGGTGACGTTGCCCACCTGCACGCCCTCCTGCCCGGACTGGACGATGCGGTGCATTGCGTCCAGGGGCCGCCAGCACTCGTAGGTGTAGTCGGCCAGGATGGCCACCATGGGCGCGTCCACTGCCGCCGCAAGGAGCATGGGGCCGCTGGAGCTGGTGACGAACAGGTCGCAGGTCGTGAGGAACGCGCCCAGCTCGGCCAGGGAGCCGCCGGGGTAGAGCAGGCAGTCCCCGCTCCAGGTAAACCCGCCGAGCAGCCCCTCGTCGCCGGGCCCGGCCACGATGTATACCTCTGTATCGCCGCGCGACACGAGACGGCGCGCCAGCTCCGCGAACCGTTCCTCGGGCCAGCGGGTGTCCACCTTTTTGGCGTTGCCGATGAACACGGCCACCCGTTTCCTATCCTCGCGTCTCGGATAGCGCTCTCCGGCCCGCGCAAGGACCTCCGGGCTCAGGGGGAAGTCCATGGACCGGTCCGTGCTCGGCGCGCCGAGGGCGGCGGCCAGCCGGAGCTGGAGGTCGATGGTGTGGTCGCCCGGCTGCTGGCGCACGGTGAGGTCGTAGTAGTCCTCGGTCTTGCGCGCCCAGGTCCCGGCCACCAGGGGGGCACCCAGGAACCGGGCCAGCCGCGAGGTGGTGGTTGAGGCCGCGTTGAGGGCCACCACCAGATCGTAGCGCCTGAGCTTGAGACGCAGGAAATGATAGGGCCACAGCCAGTAGCTCTTGAGCGGAAAGGTCATCAGGGTGTCGATATGCGGGTTGTCCTCGACCACGGCTCGGTTGCCCGGGCTGGCCATCAGGTCTATCCGGGCGTCCGGGTAGGCCTGGCGAAAGGCGCGCAGGGCGGGCGTGGTGCAGAACATGTCGCCGATGCGGTCCATGCGCAGCAGCAGGATTTTTTTCGGCGTGAATTCTTTGATGTTTATCATGCGGGAATGATTGTAAAACAGTTTTCGACTCCGGCGCATGGTAGGAGCGGGAGCCGGTTCGTGTCAAGGACCGGAAGGCCTGCACCAGGCGCGGCCCGCTCTTTCCAAGGGGCGGGCCATGGGGTATGCTCGACGGCCAGCACGTCATCAAGGAGACCCGCATGGACTATTTCGCCACCCTGTCGCCCATTACCCAGGCTTTTCTGGCCACCCTCTTCACCTGGGGCATGACCGCGCTGGGAGCCGCCGTGGTCTTCGCGGCCAAGGACATCAGCAAGCGCGTGCTCGACATCATGCTCGGCTTTGCCGCAGGCGTGATGATCGCGGCCAGCTACTGGTCCCTCCTCGCTCCCGCCATCGAGATGAGCGAGTCCATGGGGGCGTTCAAGTTCGTGCCCGCCGCCGTGGGCTTCGTGCTCGGCGCGGTGTTCCTGCGGCTGGTGGATGTCTTCCTGCCCCACCTGCACATCAACGCGCCCCGGTCCGAGGCCGAGGGCGTGGACACCGACTGGAGCAGCTCCATCCTGCTGGTGCTGGCCATCACCCTGCACAACATCCCCGAGGGGCTGGCCGTGGGCGTGGCCTTCGGCGCGGTGGCCGCCGGCTTCGACTCCGCCACCCTGGGCGGCGCCGTGGCCCTGGCCATCGGCATCGGCATCCAGAACTTCCCCGAGGGCACGGCGGTCTCCGTCCCCCTGCGCCGCCAGGGCATGTCGCGCGCAAAGAGCTTCCTCTACGGCCAGGCCTCGGGACTGGTGGAGCCCATAGCCGCCGTCATCGGCGCGGCCACGGTCTACCTGGCCAGGCCCATCCTGCCCTACGCCCTGGCCTTTGCCGCCGGGGCCATGATCTTCGTCGTGGTGGAAGAAGTCATCCCCGAATCCCAGGCCTCCGGCTACGGCGATCAGGCCACCATGGGCTGCATCTTCGGTTTTACCATAATGATGATCCTCGACGTCGCCCTCTCCTGACCGGCGGTGCGGCGCGGCGCGATTGCTGCGTTGCTGCGGCCACGGCAACCCCTCGCGTAGGCGGACTACGCGTCGGGCCTGCCGTGTCCTTGCGCCTTGCACTCGCACCACGCCGCGCCGCCGGTGTTTGGCGCGGCACGATTGCTGCGTTGCTGCGGCCACGGCAATCCCTCGCGTAGGCGGACTACGCGTCGGGCCTGCCGTGTCCTTGCGTCGTGCACTCGCACCACGCCGCGCCGCCGGTGTTTGGCGCGGCGCGATTGCTACGTTGCTGCGGTCACGGCACCCCCTCGCGTAGGGGGACTAC
>CAMYLL010000408.1 GCA_947259235.1 uncultured Pseudodesulfovibrio sp.
CATGGAATGCGGCCCCCTGGCCCGGCGCGTGCTGGCCTATGCCCGGGGCGAGAAGGAAACCGTGGACATGCTCGACGCCTGGCTCGCGGACGCCAAGCTCAAACCGGCCAATCTCTTCTCCACCCTGGGGCGCACGGCCTGCCGCATGGCAGAGAGCGTCATCCTCATGAATCGTATCGAAGGGTGGTTCAACGAGCTGGAGAAACGGGCCAAGGCGGGTAAGGTGGTGATCTTCAAGGAATGGAAGATGCCGGCCAAGGCGCAGGGAGTGGGCTTTTGCGCCGTGACGCGTGGCGCTCTCTCCCATTGGATAAAGATCGAGGACGGGACCACGGCCAACTATCAGATGGTCGTGCCCAGCACCTGGAATCTCGGCCCCCGCTGCGACAAGGGCAAGCCGTCTCCCGTGGAGGAATCGCTGGTTGGCACGCCGGTGCTCGACCCCGAGCGGCCGGTGGAAATCCTGCGCACGGTCCATTCCTTTGATCCGTGCATTGCCTGCTCCGTCCACGTGGTTCAGCCGGACAGGCCGGACCGGACCTTCAAGGTGATCTAGCCAGACATGAAACAAACCGGGGCCGTCCAGATCCTGGACGGCCCCGGCTCGTTGGGATGCATGAGGTCGTGGGCTTGCGCGATTATTGGCCGGGGATGGCCACATCGTCGTCGTTGAAGCACCCCTGATCAGCGCGGGGATGACAGGCCGCGCAGTTGCCGAACCCGCCGACGGCGGGCCGTGCGAACACCGTTTCATCGATTGTGCGGTGTTCATGGCGAATCTCCGGTATTTCCGTGATCCGTTGAACAACGCTGTTGCCCAGGTCGCGGGCTATGTCGCGGGCGATCTCGCCCGGCGAGTTCTCGGCGGCGTTTGCGGTCAGATATTGCGTCAGATCGGCCGCCTGGGCAATTTCCAGCCCGAGGTCTTCGCCAAAATGATCGCCGGTCTGGTCCATGAGTGCCGACCAGGAACTGGCGTTGAGCAATGCGGGCGGATAGGCGAAATGACACTCTCCGCACGCCTGGAGGTACAGAGGGTTGGTTATCGCGGGAACCGCGTCCTCACGGCCTTCCCTGGCGTGCTCCTCTCGCTCCCTGTGCTTCTTTCCATGCCCGTCGGCCAAGGCCGAAACGGCGGCGAAACAGAGAAGCAGAACAACGGCAACTAGCTTTTTGGTCATGTGAGCCCTCCCTCGATTGAGCGTGGTCCATACGATTCACCGTGACGGTATCACAACCCGTCGGTTCGGTCAATGGGAAATGAGGAATAACGACTCGTGACAGGCGGGTTCTCGGGTGGTGGAGAGGCCTGAGTTTCCGTAGGTATATCGTAGTCGTCAGCGGATGTGTGTAGGTTAAAATTAAAAAACTGACCTACAAATGAGAAAAGGGGTTACGGTTGTTACCGTAACCCCTTGATTTCCTGGTGGAGACGAAGAGATTTGAACTCTAAAGAAACGGACTTTCACAGGTCCGCATAAGAGTGCACAGGAAACATAAAAAGTCCTTTGTTGACAGCATTTAACGACGTGTATAATGTTCACACAATCTCACTGGAAAAACCTGAGTGTCACGCTAAAAAGTTGTACAGGGGTTGTACAGAATGGCTGCCTCCACATTTTACAAGACCGAGTTCAAGGGTGTCCGCTACCGGAAGCACGCCACCAGAAAGCATGGTGTGCAGGCTGATCGGTATTATGTGCTGACGTACAAGATCGACGGCAAGACCAAGACCGAGGCGGTGGGGTGGGCCTCAGAGGGCGTAAAGCCGTCTGAGGCGTATGATCTTCATTGCCAGCTCCTCCAGAACCGCAAGAAGGGACAGGGGCCGAGGACCATAGCCGAGATGCGCGTCGAGGGTGATGAGGAACGAGCTGAACGTGAGGCAGAGAATAGACGCCAGGCGCGTTTGAATATTTCGTTTAAAGAGTACTTCGAGAAGTACTATCTCCCGGAAGTGCTGCAAGCGAACCGGCCTGAAACCGTGGATAAAACCAAAATCCAGGTGGATAAATGGATAGATCCGGTCGTTCAGGAACTTCCCATGCGTGAGATTACGCTTGAGTATATCAAGCGGATTCGGGCGAATCTGAACAAAAAGGAGCGCAGTCCTCGGACCATTCAGTATGTTTTCGTCTCCTTCAATGCTATTTGGAATATGGCCAAGGAGGACGGCTTCGTCGAGGGGGAAAGTCCGGCCAAGAAGCGGAGTTTCCGCAAGACCATGCCTAAGGTCGACAATAGGCGGGAGCGTTTCCTGATTCGAGACGAAGAGGACAGGTTGCTTGAGGAGTTGGCTCGCAGGAGTCGACAACTGCACGATATGGCTCTGCTCTCCATAGAGTGTGGCCTGAGGCGAGGCGAGATTTTTTCGTTGACCTGGGATTGTGTGGATTTTGAGTCCGAAACACTGCATCTGCGGCGCACAAAAAGCGACAAAAGCCGATGGGTGCCCCTCACGCAGCGTGCGAAAACTATGTTGCTAAATATGGGGCCGGGCAGTGCCGGTCAATTTGTGTTTCTCGATCGATTCGGAAATCAGATCAAGGCGCTCTCCAACTCATTCGACAAGGCTGTTAATAAGATCGGTCTGAATGATGGTATCACAGATCGGAAGATGAAAATCGTCTTCCACTCCCTACGACATTCTTACGCCAGCAACTTTCTCAAGGCGGGGGGAAGCCTCTATGCTCTCTCCAAGCTCATGGGGCATGGCAGCATCAACGTGACCGAGCGCTATGG
>CAMYLL010000409.1 GCA_947259235.1 uncultured Pseudodesulfovibrio sp.
CTGGAATACGACGATCTCGGTGGGGTCGTTGGTGTAGCCCAGGTCGCCGCCAACCCAGAACTGCCCGCTGCGGGGAGTGAGGTTGAGCAGCATCTCCAGCCGGTCGTGGGCCGCTTCCTCAGTGTCGCAATCGCGCAGCTCGGAATCGGTGATGACGATCTTCTGATACTCCAGCAGATCCTGCCTACAGAGGTTGAACTGTTCGACATTGAAGGCCCCATAGGAGGGCTTGCCGTGTTCACCGGCCACCTCGTGCTGCCAGCCGGAACTGTCGCGGCCGCCGTAGAACTCCAGCAGTTCGGCCTCGCGATCTTCGGTCCACAGGGGATTGAGCCAAGACGGCCAGCGGAACACATGGAACTGCTCCGACGAGGTGAGCCGGTAATAGGTGGTGTCGCGCAGGCCGTTGGGCGTGGAGTAGATGCGTAGCGTCCCCCCGGCCTTGAGGCACTGGCGCAGCGCCTTCCAGGCCCGTTCGGTCAGCCAGGCTCCTTCATCGACCCAGACGCGGCCGACATGCAACGAACGAAAGGCGTCGCCATAGGCCCCGGCCGGGCGGAAATAGAGCACCGAACCGTTGGTGAACTCCAGCCGGAAATAGGGTTTGCGGTGGATCTTTGGCTTGCCGTACTTGGTCAGAGCGATGCTGTTCATCAGATCCGGGTTGCTGTCGAGCTGGAACTCGATCTCCTCGATGATGGTGTCGAGGTGCCCCTGGTGCGGAGCCGCGATGAGGCCCTGGCCACCCCGGGTGGTGAAGGCGTAATGGAGCGCGTCGGTCGAGAGCACGATGGACTTGCCCACGTCCCGGCCGTCGAGGTGGATGATGTTCTTGGCCGGGCAGCGCAGGTCCTCCACCTGGTGCGGCCAGTAGTCGCGGCCTGAGCCATCCCGGTTGTAGAGGTAGGCTTGCCCCCACAACACGGGATCGCTCAGGGTCGCCGCAAGTTTGCGCTCCTTGTCGGTTACCGCCATCAGTGCATTCCCGTCCTCAAGGCGCTGCCGAGGATGGTGCCCACCAGTTCCGTCAGGATCTGCTGCACGGCCAGGGTGTTCTTCCGGTCGTGGACAGCCTCCTGAATGTCGATGATGGCCTGGTCCAACTCCGCCCAGGCCCGGTACTGCTGCTGAGCCGCTTCCAGACGGCCGAGGGCATTCTCGATCCGTCCCGCCGCCAGTTCGGTGCCGATTTCGACCAGCGCCTCACCGGCCTGGCGGACGGCATCGCTGTTTTCCTGAAGGATCTCTTTCATTGGCCTGACTCCTGGTTCGAGCCATTGGCCCACTGGTCAAGGGCGTCCACGGCGGACTGCAGGCGCAGGCCGACACCGGTCAGGCGCTCGGCGTCCGGGTGACCGACCTCGCGCAGCGCCTTGTTGGCCTCGGTCACATACTCGGGTGTGTGGCGGTTGACGGTGGCCACCGCCGACTGGATCTGGGCCGGAGGCCGGTAGGTGGCGCAGCCGGTCATGATCCCGGCCAGGGCCAGCGGGATGGTCCATTCGAGGGTCTTCTTCAACATGTTGATCTCCTTTGGTTATGGGTTTGGGGAACATGCAGAAAGATCTCTGCAAACACTTGATTTCCAACGAAATAGAAGCGTCATTGGATGTGACGCGGGATGGTCCCGCATCCACGAAAACCGGAACCGGAGGCAGGCCATGACCTACGACAGAAACCGCCAGCAGGCACTCAAGGCGTACCGAGAAAAGCAGGAGAACATCGCCCGGCTGATCGAGGGCATTCGCGGCAAGCTCGAAGCGGACGCGAAGCAGCCGGACATCACCTGGGCGAGCGTCGGCTCCCTCGGCCACGTCGAAGAACTGCTGCGGGAGCTGGACGAGTTCCTGTCCTGAACACACCGGGCCACCGACAAAGGAGACATCGACATGACCGAATGCACCGTGCATCAAGCCGCCGAGGCTTTCATCGGCCACCTGCGGGAATCCGGAAAGAAAGAGCGGACCCTTTACACCTACCGGAAGGACCTCGACGCGGTGGAGGCCTTCTTCGGCGCGGATCGCCAGCTCGCCGAGATCCGGCTTCCCCAGGTCGGCAAGTTCTACAAGTCGGACTTGCTGCTCAAACTCCCCGACGGCAAGGAGCGGGCCGAGCGCACCGTCGCCAAGACCGTCCGGGTGTTCCGCATGATGATGGTCTGGGCCAGGGAGTCGGGGCGCATCGAGGAGCTGCCGCTGCCCAAGAGCACGCCCATGGGCCACAGCCGGGTAAAGGAGTCCAGCGATGAGCAACCGAACGGCTGACCTCGATCTGACGGGCGCGACAGAGGCGTTCTGTGCCCGCCTGTCGGCCGAAGGACGCTCCCCGGCGACCATAGCCGCATACCGCCGGGACCTCGCCCTGGTAGTCCGCGTGGCCGGGGAGCTGGCCCCTGGGATCGTCTGCCGGGAGGTCACGGTCGGGTTCCTCGACCAGGTGTTCTCCGCCGGGGCGGTCACTGAGAGTGAGCGAGGCCCACGTTCGGCGGCCTCGCTCCATCGGATGAAGGCGGCGGTGCGGGCCTTTTTCGCCTGGGCCGCCGAGACGGGCGTGGTCGGTGACAACCCGGCCCGGTCCATCCGCATGCATCGGTTGCCAAGAAAGCTGCCAGTCTTCCTGACCGCCGCCGAAAAGAAACGTCTGCTCAAGGAGCTCAAGGGGCGGACCGATTTCTCCACGCTGCGCGACCGCGCCATGATCGAGGTGTTGCTGGGCACGGGGATCAGGCTTGG
>CAMYLL010000410.1 GCA_947259235.1 uncultured Pseudodesulfovibrio sp.
GACCCGCTGGCGCAACCCTCTGGAAAACCAGTCCATGCGACGAAGCTCATCAAGCATGGCACCCTTGATCCGGTTCTCGGAGTAGGTGTCGAACTTGATGCCTCGCTGGGGATTGAATTTCCCCAATGCGTCCAGGAGACCCATACTGCCAGCGCTGATCAGCTCATTGAGCTCAACGCTTTGCGGCAGTTTCGCCTTGAGGCGCAGGGCGAGGATTCTGATTTTCGGCGCGTAGAAGCGGACGATGTTCTCCCGGTCTCTCGACGAGAAGTCGTCCCAGCTCTTGACGCCGGTTTCCAGATCACGCCACGGATCGTTCCCGGAAGAGCAGTTTTTTCCAGAAGAATTTAATATTGCCATCAGTATTTGGTGTTACGTGCCAATCGTTGATTGTCTGCGCGGCCTGCCTGACCGCGATGCTAGCCGGGGTTTTGGGAAATTTGTGACAAAAGGGCACCTGCGCGATGACCGAGTTGCGAACGTTGGGATCAAAGGGGACAAAACCAACCAGGTCGAGGGAGATGCCGTCGAGGAAGTGGTCGCAGGCGTTGAGCAGGCGGATGTAAACTTCCTTGGCGGTCTTGCTGTCCTCGGCCATGTTGACCAGTACGCGAAATTTTTCCACGCCGTGCTGGAGCTTGAGCACCTTGATCAAGGCGTAGGCATCTGTCAGGGAGGTGGGCTCCGGGGTGATGACCAGCAGCCGTTCCTGCACCGCGAGGTTGAAGTAGAGGACGTTGTCGTTGATGCCGGCGCCGGTGTCCACGATCAGATAGTCCACGTTTTCGTCGAGAACGTCCATGGCGTCGAGGAGATCAAGTTTCTGTCCCTTGTCCAGGTTGACCATGTCGCTGACGCCTGACGACGCCGGAAGAATCTTGAAGCCGTACGGCGTGTCGAAGAGAATCTTGTCCAGGGTCATATCTTCGTGGAAGAGGTGGAACAAGTTGAGCTTGGGTGTCAGCCCGAGGATGACGTCCACATTGGCCAGTCCCAGGTCGGCATCGAGCAGGACGACCTTTTTCCCGGCCATGCTCAAGGAGTAGGCCAGATTGACCGACATATTTGTCTTGCCGACACCGCCCTTGCCGGAGGTGACGGAGAGTACCAGTGGTAAACGGGAATTCATGGCGTCTATCTATCTCCTTAGGGTTGAATGTCGCCGCCGGGCAGCTTGCGCATGAACAAAAGCCGCCATACCATTTCCCTGGTGGCGGGAGCGATGCTGTTCTTGAGTCCCGCCCCATATGAGAGCGCGGAAACAGGCAGCCCGCTGGCGAACGCCATGTTCAGTATTGATCCAAACGTACAGGCTTCGTCGAGTTTCGTCCAGATAACGCTTGCAAGTTGTTCACTTTTGTATTTCGCAAGGAACCGCTCGAATTGGGGCTTGCTGTAATAGGGGTTGAGGACGAGATGAATCGACAGATCCTTGCAGCCTGCAATGCCGTAGAGGGTCGTGAAATCCTCAAGTGAGGTATTGCCTGGAAGCCCGGGGAGATCAATGAATATTTTATCAAACTGGTTGGATTCCTTGCATAAACTGATGAAATCCTCGCGGGTTACCAGGTCGCGAAATGCGAGGCCGGACAGCTCGGCGTAGTGTTTCAGCACGAGGCGGCCCTTGCCGCGTCCGCCATCGGCTGTGGCCAGGCAGATACGTGCCTTTGGATTGTTTTTCTTTTCTCTGAGGGCCAGGCGGATGAGGCTTGAGGTCTTGCCAACGCCGCCGGGGCCTGCAAAGGCGTGAAAGGTGTTGTCGAAACATCCCGCCCGGAAGGGCCTGGCCTCGACCATGGATTCGAGCACGGTAATGATGGACCGGTTCGCGTCTTCGCGCAACTCGCAGAAGATTCTTGCGAGCGTCTTGTCGTCCACGTCCTCGCGTTCCAGATATTCCATGGCCAGCCGCTGGCGCGGAGAGAGAATCTCCGGGTCCATCTGCGGCTTCATCAGCGCCATGATCTGTCCCTTGATCTGACTCCACTCCCGCTGCCACCCGGTGCTTCCCGTCAAGGCGTCCTCGAGCACGTTCTCCTTGGTTCTGGGCTTGGTGGATGTCGGCGTAGCGTCAACGGCGGCCACTATCTCGCAACACTTAGCGCCGTTTTCGGTGACGGTCTTGTTGGAGAGGATGACGGCGTCTGCTCCGAGATCAGCCTTGACCTTTGCAAATGCCGCGGTGGAGTTTGCGGCGCGGAATGTCTTCATTCTCATGAGCGGTTCCTACAGTTCAACGGTTGCTGCCGACTGAATCTTGATGTCTGCGGGTATCTCGGCCTGCGAAAGGACCGGCAGGGTCGGGATGAATCTGTTCAGGAGCTGGGCAAACTGGCTCCTGATCTGCGGAGTTACGAGGAGGACGGGCTGACCGTCCGCCACCATTGCGTCTTCGGTGGCCTTGTTGATGGTTTGGATGATCCTTTGAGCCATGCCCGGCTCAAGGGCGAGGTAGCCCCCCTGCTCGGCAGGACGCATGGCGCTGGAAAGGATGTCGTCGACCTCGGAGCTCAGGGTGATGATAGGCAGCACGCCGCTCTCTCCCAGGTAGGGATTGACGATGGTCCGTCCCATCTTGGCCCGGACGAATTCCGTAAGCTGTGACGGCTCTTGGGTGGCGATGGCATAGTCGGCCAGCGTTTCCACAATGGTGAGCAGGTCGCGTATGGAGACATTCTCCTGCACCAGATGCTGCAGGACCTTCTGGA
>CAMYLL010000411.1 GCA_947259235.1 uncultured Pseudodesulfovibrio sp.
AGCCGCCCCGTCGAAATCGATGCCGCCGGAGATCTCGATGAGCTTCGCCTTCGAGAGCATGGCGGCATACAGCTCGACGCCGGGATCGCCGTCCCATTCCGGGTCATCGGGCAGGAAGAACAGGCCGGTCCCCTTCATGAAGGCGGGCAGGAGATCGTGGCGCTCCTTAGGATCGACCATCGCTACTTTCATGGCCCCCCCGTCGCGCTTCCAGTTGAGGATGACCAGCGCGTGCATGGGTGCCCTCAGGTAGAAACGGCCCGGGCCGTAGCACTCGTCGATGAGGGCGTCGTACTTGTGTTCAAGCTGCCACAACTCCTCGGCCGGCATGGCGAGAAACTGTTCGCGCAGGCCCGGCTCGACGATGCAGTCGAGGTCCGGGTTGTTCAACGCGGTGCCGGGGTTGATACGCGGCTGCTTGGCCACGCCGAACATGGTCAGACCGGAACCGTTTTCCTCGATCATCACGCGGTCGTTGGAAATGAATGTGGTCCCCTTGCTCATCAGGTGCAGCGCCAGGGTGGATTTGCCCGCGCCGGAGAATCCGGCCAGCGAAAGGCCCCGGCCGTTGTGGACGACCCCGGCGGCGTGGCCGAGCAAGCCTCCCTGGTTGAGCTTCCATTCGATGAACCTGTTGTTGATGAAATTGATCACCTGGTTGGAGTTCTCCAGGCAGGGGCCGACAGCGACGTTTTCGCCCTCGCCGAAGATGAAGTGCATGCCTGTGATTCGCTTGCGCACAACCCGTCCGCCGGGAATGTCGGCCCACTCCTCCTTGATCTTGGACTTGCCTTCGTCGGGCTGCTTGACGTTGAATTCAAGCGGGAACTCAGCGGCTTCGCTCTCGTGGGCGGTCACAATGATGTCGGGCGCACCGTTTTGGATTACGAATTCCTTGAAATAGTCTGCCAGGGCATCATCAAGGGGTTCGGTGCTGGTAATCACCTGAATGATGCAGCCGCCGAAATCGAGCAACAGGCTGTTGCTCGCCGGGATGGCTTTCTTGACGGCAAGGGCGAGTTCCCTGCGGGTGGCGCCGGTCAGTTTCATGCTATTTTCTCCATGACGTAGTCGACATACATGGCGGCCGCGTCCAGGCCGCTGGTTTCCTGAATGCCCCTGAATCCGCCGAAGACCGAGACCTCGAAGACATAGGGTCCGGCGTCGGTGATGGCGACATCGACGCAGGTGAAGTCGAGGTTGAACGGCTCCTGCGCCTTGCGGGCGAGCTCGATGATCTTAGGCGACGGCTCATACGCCTTGTACTTGCCGCCAGATTCGGTGGTGGTGTTCCACGCGCCGTTGGTTTTGCAGCGCGAATAGGTGGTCAGGTACTTGCCGCCGAGGAAGGCGATGCCAAGGTCCAACTCGCCAAGGTCGATGGTCTTCTGGATATACATGATCGGGTTTTCCGCCCGGTACTCCTCGATGGCCTTGCGCGCGCCAGCCCCGTCTTTAAGGACGAACATACCCCGCGCCTTGGAGGTGTAAAGCGGCTTGAACACGGCCTCGCCATAAGTGGCGAGGGCGACCAGCGCCTGGTCCACCGACTCGGTGATGGTCGTGGGCGGCATGGGGATGTCGTTAAGCTGCAGCGAGAGGGTGCAGGAGAGTCGATCCAGCGCGCGCAGGATGGAATAGGGCGAGCTGAAAATTTGCAGCCCCCGTTCCGAGAGGTAACGCAGCACTTCGAGCCGGTCCAGCAGGTCCGGGGAATAGCGCGCCCCGATCTTCTTGATCATAAGCGCGTCGAAGTCGTTGAGGGTGTGCCCGTTGTAATAAGCCGTGCCGGAAGGCAGGTCGAGGCGCACGTCCGCCATGTCAATGAGGACTCGTTCGCCGCCGGTCTTCTCGGCCACGGCGTCGGCCAGCTTTTCGGAGGACCATCCCCCCTTGGTTCCAATAACTCCTATTTTCACGGAAGCTCCTTGGTCGTTGCTAGTAGTAGAGGATGTCTTCGGGCAGGGAGAACTTCGTCCAGTCGCCGCCCCTGAAATGGTGGATTTTCTCAAGCAGGAAGATGGCCCGGTTGTACATCTCCTTGGCGAACTGGAAATTCAGCTCGAACCGGGTGGAGGTGTAGAACGACCGCGCCAGAGCAAAGGCCATGCGCGCCTCGAAGGTCTCGTCGTCGTGCTGTCCGGCGAATCCTTTGACGAAACCGTAGAACTGGCTGATGACGTTGTTCAGTCGGTCCCGGTGCTCGTTGTCAAAGAGGGGCATCCGGAAGTTGGACACCAGGAAGACCGAGCTGTCCTGGATGTAGTCGAAGTCCCTGGAGCGGTAGAGGTCGATGTAATGGACCTGCTGCGCCTCATGGTTGTAGACCACGTTGTTGACGTTGAAATCGCCGTGGATGAAGACCGAGAACGGCGCTTCCAGTTCCTGTTCGATCTTGGCGCAATCGGCTATGAGCGCCTCGGTGGAATGCACCTCGGTGCGCCCCAGCGACTGCGGCGTCCGCCAGAATTCCGGGTGTGTCTGCAAAACTCCATCCAAGCGCTGGTGCATCTGATTGATATAGTTGGTCTTGACGGGCAGCTTCTCCATGGTCGCCGTCCACGTCTCAAGGACGGTGGACTCGAAAATGAACAGCGCGTTGCGCACGAATTCATTTTCGCCGGACAGCACCACTTCGTCCAGGGTGCAGCCGTTGAGGAATTCAACCAACATCGCGCCCTTGTCCGCTTCTTCGTGGAAACCGTAG